>CAYRJS010000209.1:0-5072 GCA_964424535.1 uncultured Aquimonas sp. | reverse complement strand
AATTGCTCGATATGCGCGGGCTGGTGCTGCTCCAAAAACAGCGGGTGCAGCCCCCAGGCCGGGGCCAGTTGCGCATCTTCTTCAGTCAACGCCTTGAGCTTGGGCCAGCCCGCGGCGGTTACCGCCGGCACCACGATCCAGCTGACCCCGGCGGCACGGGCACGCGCCAGCACCGCCTCACGATCGTCATCAAATTCCGGCGCGTCGATATGGCAGTGACTGTCGATCAGGCCAGGCACGGTGTTCACGCCTCGGACGCATCCTTGTGTCGCTGCCGCTTGCGACTGCCCAGCCACAAGGTCGCCGTTGCCAACAGCAATTCATCGATGAAAGGCACCACGTCCGGTACCAGTACATCGACCAGAAACAGCACCGCCGTCACCACGAACAACTGCGGATGACGCAGCCGCCGCAGCCAGGCCAGAAGCGGGGCGAGCAGGGGATTGGGCATATGAAGAGTCCTTGGTCGCGGTTGGTAACCAATTGGGGGTGATGGCGTCGACTTGCAAGCTCAAGACATCGTGACAGGCCGGGCTCCGACTACGGTTTTTCGCGAATCAGGGCCTGTCGGGACATCCTGCAGGTTCAGGCTGGACTGATACAATGGCAGGTTGTTGCGTCGAGTGTTTTCGACCTTTCTTCCCATCCGTATCGAGTTGATTGCCATGGCCCTGGACCGTACCGACCTTTTCAATATCCGCTCCCAGCTTTCCGAGGAGGAGTGTGCCATCCAGGATGCGGTGGCGCGGTTTACCGATGAAAAGGTGGTGCCGATCATCGGTGCCTGTTTTGATGAAGGGCGGTTTCCCAAGGAGCTGGTGCCCGAGATCGCGGCCCTGGGCCTGTTTGGTTCGACCTTGCCGGAAGACTACGGTTGCGCCGGGCTGAACTACATCAGCTACGGCTTGATCTGCCAGGAACTGGAACGGGGCGATTCGGGCTTGCGCAGCTTTGTCTCGGTGCAAAGCTCGCTGTGCATGTATCCGATCTTTGCCTATGGCAGCGAGGAGCAAAAACGCGAATGGCTGCCGCGCATGGCCACTGGCGAAGTCATCGGCTGCTTTGGCCTGACCGAACCACATGGTGGCTCCGATCCGGCCAACATGAAGACCCACGCCCGCCGTGATGGCGGGGATTGGGTCATCAATGGCGCCAAGATGTGGATCACCAACGGCAATCTGGCCCAGATCGCGATCATCTGGGCGCAGACCGATGAGGGTGTGCAGGGCTTTATCGTGCCGACCGACACCGCCGGTTTCACGGCCCAGGAAATCAAGCACAAGATGAGCTTGCGCGCCTCGGTGACTTCGGCCCTGTATCTGGACAATGTGCGCATCCCCGATGCCAACCGCTTGCCCAAGGTCAAGGGCTTGAAGGGCCCGCTGGGTTGCCTGACTTAGGCCCGTTACGGCATCAGTTGGGGGCCGATCGGCGCCGCCCAGGCCTGCCTGAGCGAGGCCGTCGACTATGCCGGTGAGCGCATCCTGTTTGGTCGCCCGATCGCGGCCACCCAGTCGGTGCAGATCAAGCTGGCCGAAATGGCCCGGCGCATCACTCTGGCCCAGCTTTTGAGCCTGCAACTGGGCCGACTCAAGGATGCCGGCACGATGCAGCACCAGCAGGTTTCCCTGGCCAAGTGGAACAACGTGCGCATGGCCATCGACATTGCCCGCGAGGCTCGTGACATTCTGGGTGCAGCCGGTATCACCACCGAACACCACGCCATCCGCCATGCCCTGAATCTGGAATCGGTGATCACCTACGAGGGTACCGAAACCGTGCACCAGTTGGTGATCGGGCGTGAGCTGACCGGCATCAACGCGTTTTGAATCGACACATGAGCGGGCCAGCCGGGCACATGCAGCCAACCACGCGCAGATACATGTCGCGCTATTGTCTGTGGCTGTTGGCTGTGTTCATGGTTACTGCCCAGGCGTGGGCGGCGGAGTCGTTTGCGGATGGCTTCGAGGGTATGGGCGTAACCCTCTCGGTGGGTGGCAGCAATTACCACTGGTTTGGCGATGATGGCCTGTGCCTGCCGGGTTCGCGGGATCCGTTCGGCCTGCTCAAGCGTTATCACGAAGTGGATGCCCAGCGTGGTCCGGTGCGCCGGTTGGCGCGCCGGCAGATGGCGTCGATGTACAAGCAGGGCATGCGCCGGCTCAGTCTGGGCGTGTATTTCATGCATGCGCCGGCCGCTGGCGGCACCTTGATCGATTCCAGTGATCCCCAGGCCGTGGCCCAGACGGCCGCCAATCTGGCCATGCTGCTGGCCGATGTGAAGGCGATCGGTTACGAGGAAGTGCTGTTCCGGTTTTTCCCGACAAACAACATCAACCCTTCGATGCCTGAATTTCCCCATCGCAACAGTGCCGAATACGGACCGCGTGTGGATGAATACTGGAACCTGATCGAAGCCTTGCGCCCGGCTCTGGTGGCCTCGGGTCTGGCCTACCGCATCGACCTGATGGTGGAAGGCGCGCCCCGCGACAGCAATTCCGTGACGGTTCCCGAGCGGGATCGCTACAAGTACCCGGCCAATACCGGCTGGAGCCGGGCCGTGCGAACGCTGTGGCAGCGCTATTTTGCCGCCCATGGCAGCGAGGACACGGTGGGTTTTTCCTTTCTGATTGATGCCGACAACAACCGCTTGCGTTCGCGTGTGCGGCATATGCGCTACGTCTACGAAGGCAATTACCCGCCCGTGTTCGCGCTGGATATCTACGCCGGTGCGGGTTGGGACGAGTACGAGAAGTTCACCTGGATGGACTACTACATGCGCAGCCAGAACGTCTCGGGCGCGGCCTGGGACCAGGCCGGCTGGATCATCGCCGAGGTCTACTACGAGGATCCATTGGCGGCCGCCGGTCTTGCCCATGCCATCCGGGAAACCGGACGTACCGTGCATTACCTGACCCAGTGGCCGCTGGATCGGGCTGGCGCCTGCGTCAATGAGCACGTCAACGTGCTGCCACCGCTGCGCTGGCAGGTGTGGTCGGCCTACGGTTTCTGATGGGCGTTCGCGAACCGATATTGGCGTGAATCAAACCCCGCCGATGCAGATGTATTTGAGTTCGGTGTAGTCGTGCAGGCCGTAGCGTGAACCTTCGCGGCCCATGCCGGATTGCTTGATCCCGCCAAAGGGCGCCACCGTGGTCGAAATCAGGCCGGTATTGACCCCGATGATGCCGCATTCCAGGGCTTCGGCCACGTGCATGACACGGGCCAGATCGCGACTGTAGAAATAACCTGCCAGACCCGCTTCGCTGGCATTGGCCCGAGCGATCACTTCGGCGGTATCGGCAAAGCGGAACAATGGCGCCACCGGCCCGAAGGTTTCTTCATGCGCAATACGGGTGTCATCGTTCACATCCAGCAGTACCGTGGGCTGGTAGAAGGTGCCACCCAGGGCGTGACGCTGACCACCCAGAGCGATGCGGGCACCGTGGGCCAGGGCATCGGCCACGTGCTGTTCGACCTTGGCCAGGGCCTTGGCATCGATCAGCGGGCCTTGGTCGGTGTCACCCGCCAGGCCATCACCGACGCGCAGCTTGCGTACCGTAGCCACCAGTTTTTCGGCAAAGGCGTCGTAGATCGTCGTATGCACGTAGATGCGATTGGCGCAGACGCAGGTTTGTCCGGTATTGCGGAACTTGCTGGCGATCACGCCTGCCACAGCCGCGTCCAGATCGGCGTCCTCGAACACGATGAAAGGCGCATTGCCGCCCAGCTCCAGGGACACGCGCTTGAGCCCGTCCGCGCATTGGGCCATCAGTTGCTTGCCCACGGCAGTGGAGCCGGTGAAGCTTAGTTTGCGTACCTTGGGATTGGCCGTCAGTTCTTTGCCGATGGCGGCGGCATCGCGTCCGGTGACGACATTGATCACGCCCGGCGGGATGCCCGCGCGCTCGGCCAGCACCGCCAGGGCCAGGGCCGAGTAGGGCGTTTGCAGGGCCGGTTTGCACACCACCGTGCAACCGGCGGCCAGGGCCGGACCGAGCTTGCGCCCGAGCATGGCCGAAGGGAAATTCCAGGGCGTGATCGCGGCCACCACACCGACCGGCTGGCGGATGGTCAGCAGGCGTGTGCTGGCGGTATGACCGGGGATGGTGTCGCCGTACATGCGCCGGGCTTCTTCGGCGAACCATTCGATGAAGCTGGCGCTGTAGGCGATTTCGCCACGCGCCTCGGCCAAGGGCTTGCCCTGTTCGGCGGTCATCAGGCGGGCCAGATCCTCCTGGTGCTCCAGCATGGAGCGATGCAGCCGTTGCAGCAGCTGCGCACGTTCACCGGCGGTGCGCGCCGCCCAGGCGGGAAAGGCCGCATGGGCCGCCTCGATGGCTTGCCGGGTTTCCGCCACACCCATATCGGGCACCGTACCCAGAACCGCATCCGTGGCCGGGTTGCGCACCTCGCAGCGGCCTTGGCCGTCGGCATCACGCCATTGAGCGCCGATCCGGCATTGCTGACGCAGCAGATCGGGATCATCAAGAGACAGGGAAGTTTGCATGTTCATGGAAAATCACCGGATGTGGCCGGTCTTGAAGCTTGCCACGGGGCGAACGCGATGGCAGCGTCCGGGCGTCATCCCGTTCAGGCGATAATGCAGGTCCACAGTGTTGCCAAGATCTTTTTATGCCCATGCCAGTGATCGACTACAGCCGTTATGACCGGGTCCGCGCCGTGATCTTTCAGGGTGATCGACTGGAGTTGCTCGACCAGCGTCGCCTGCCTTTCCACCAGGAATACCTTGTTTGTCGGGATGCCGAAGCCGTGGCCCGGGCCATTGCCGATCTGGTTGTGCGCGGGGCGCCGGCGATCGGCATTGCTGCTGCCTGGGGCGTGGTGCTGGCAGCACGCCAGCACACGGCAGCCTCCGGTGCGGCGGCACGCACGGCATTGGAACCCATCCTGGCGAAATTGCACGCCGCCCGCCCCACGGCGGTGAACCTGGCCTGGGCCTTGGAGCGCATGCGCGTGGTTCTGCAGGACGCGGGCACGGACTGGCAGATGCGGATTGAGGCTGAAGCGGCAGCCATCCAGGCCGAAGATCTGGCCGCCAACCGGCATAT
>CAYRJS010000208.1:2347-5096 GCA_964424535.1 uncultured Aquimonas sp. | reverse complement strand
ACTTCGCAGGTGGCCAGGGCGGCTTCGATCGAAACAGTATCAATACCGTGTTGCGCCAGTTCAGCACGGATACGCACAGGTCCTTGGCCGGAAGCGGCACGGCCACGCGCGCGGACTTCAGCGAAGCGGGCATCGTCCTGCCAGCCACGCCCGGCCAGATCGACCACGGCCTGCTCGGCCGCCTCGTTGGCGATGCCCCGGGCCGTGAGCTTGGCGACCAGTTCTCGGTGCGAATGTTCACGCCGGGTCAGCAGTTCCAGGGCTTTGCGGCGCGGGTCGTCCTCCGGGCGTGACGATGTTTGTAAAGCCGTTTTCCGGCACGCCCGATCATCGAGGCGCGCCGGTTCCGACGCCGCCTCGACCTCCGTATCGCCGTCAACGGGATCCGGCTTTTCAGGCCTGTTCCGCTTCTTCAACACTGTCTTCGTCATCTGCCACTACCGGCATATAGCGCTCGCGCAGATTGGTTTCCAGCTCGATGGCAATTTCCGGGTGCTCGCGCAGGAATTGCCGGGCATTGTCCTTGCCCTGGCCGATGCGGGTATCACCAATGCTGTACCAGGCTCCGGCCTTGTCCACCAGCTTGGCATCCACGCCCATTTCGATCAGCTCACCCTCACGGCTGATGCCCTCACCGTAGAGGATTTCGGTGACGATCTGCTTGAAAGGCGGCGCCATCTTGTTCTTGACCACCTTGATCTTGGTCTGGTTGCCGATGATCTCGTCGCCGCGCTTGACTGCGCCAATGCGGCGAATATCCAGGCGCACCGAGGAGTAGAACTTGAGTGCATTGCCGCCGGTCGTCACTTCCGGGCTCTGGCCGGGCATCATGATGCCGATCTTGTGACGCAACTGGTTGATGAACACGACCAGGCAATTGGAGCGTTTGATGTTGCCGGTGAGTTTACGCAAGGCCTGGCTCATCAGGCGCGCCTGCAGGCCTGGCAACTGGTCACCCATGTCGCCCTCGATCTCGGCTCGGGGCGTGAGTGCGGCGACCGAATCGATCACCACCATGTCCACAGCGTTGGAACGCACCAGCATGTCGGCAATTTCCAGGGCCTGTTCACCGGTATCCGGCTGGGACAGGTACAGCTCTTCCAGATTCACGCCCAGCTTCTGGGCGTAGACCGGATCGAGCGCGTGCTCGGCGTCGACGAAGGCGCAGGTGCCACCGGACTTCTGGCATTGGGCAATGGCCTGCAGCGCCAGGGTGGTCTTGCCGGAGGATTCCGGGCCGTAGATCTCCACGACCCGGCCCTTGGGCAGGCCACCAATACCCAGGGCAATATCCAGCATCAGAGAACCGGTACTGATGACTTCGGCGGCCTCGGCCACCTTGTCGCCCATGCGCATGACGGCGCCTTTGCCGAATTGCTTTTCGATCTGGGAAAGGGCGGCCGAGAGCGCCCGCTTCTTGTTGTCGTCCATGGTGGAATCCTCTGGTCTGGTTGAAAGTGGGATCAGTATCGGCCGGTGCCGTCTCACAGCTTGAGACAGCGCCGACCTGAGATGAACAATGTCAGGCTGCCAGCAACCCGACCATCAGCAAATCCATGGCTGCGCATGGGAAAAACCCCTCGATCCGGCATCAGAATCCACCCCGGTAGGGCCGCAACAGGCCGCAATACAAGCCCTCGACAGCAAATTCGGCATCGACCGGGACCTGGATGGGGGCATAGTCGGCGTTGCAGGGCAACAGGCGGATTTGGCGATCCGACAACTCCAGGCGCTTGATGGTGATTTCCCCGTCGACCCGCGCCACCACGATCTGGCCGCTGCGAGCCTGGGTTGTACGGCGCACCCCGACCAGATCCCCATCGAGGATGCCTTCATCGCGCATGGAATCGCCTTCCACCCGCAGCAGGTAATCCGGGGCGGGCTGAAACAATTGCTGATCGAGCACCAGGCTGTGGTCCGGTTCGGCGTCGGCAGCGGAACCAACCGGCGCCCCTGCCGCGACCCGACCCAGTACCGACAAGCGCAGGACATCATCGTTTGTGGCCAGCATCAATTCGCCCTGGGGTGATCGAGGCATTTGCCGAATGCGGATACCCCTGGCTCGACCCGGCATGCGCTCGATGGCGCCCTCGCGCTCCAGAGCTTCCAGATGATATTGCGCCGCACGCACACTTTTGAAACCGAAGGCTTGGGCAATTTCGGTCTGTGACGGGGGCATACCTTCCGCTTCGATCCGCTCGGCGATCAGGGCCAGGATGGCGTGTTGGGTGTCTGACAAATCCATGGGTAGCAATACTACTACATGGAGAAAGGGCGTCAAGTGCGCCGCTCGCCATGCAAGGCGACACGATCTCGCCTGTCAGGTCGTATCAGATCGGTGCACGATTTATTCGTTGTCGTATGGCTGCCGGCGAGATGGCAAACGGACAAAATTCAGGCCAGCATGGCCAGCAAGCCATCCAATGCTGCCGCCACGGTTTGCCGACGCACGGCTTCGCGATCACCGTGAAAATGAAACAGCTTGGCCACGGGATAACCACCGCGCCGGGTCCAGGCGATCCAGACGCTGCCCACCGGCTTTTCCGGAGTTCCACCGCTGGGTCCGGCAATACCGGTCACGGCTACGGCCAGATTGGCACCAGCGCGGATCAAGGCTCCTGACACCATCTCCAGGGCAGTTTCCTCGCTGACCGCTCCCTCGCGCAGCAAGGTCTCGGCGCGCACACCCAGCAGGGCCTGCTTGGCTTCGTAGCTGTACACGACCAGCCCAGCCTCGAACCAGCTCGAA
>CAYRJS010000208.1:0-2247 GCA_964424535.1 uncultured Aquimonas sp. | reverse complement strand
GGCCTGCTTGGCTTCGTAGCTGTACACGACCAGCCCAGCCTCGAACCAGCTCGAAGACCCGGCCACATCGGTAACGACCTTGGCGATCCAGCCGCCGGAACAGCTTTCGGCCGTGACCATGGTCTGGTTGCTGGCAGCCAGGGCCCGGCCCAGGGCTTCAGCCTGGACCAGCAGATCAGCATCGGTGGGAATAGCAGGCATGTTCATTCTTCATCAGGCCAGCGTGGTCGCGCCGGATCGGGACGACGCGGCGCGGGTACAAAAGGTCGCATGGCCTCGTGCACGGCCAGGGCATCGCGCAAGGGTGCGGCATCGTGTGAGCGCAACAACAGGGCACCACGCTCGGCGGCCAACAGATGCGCGGCAACCGAACCTGCCACCCGATCATCCGGATCACGCCCGGTGATATCGCCGATCATGCGCTTGCGCGACATGCCGGCCAGTACGGGCACACCCAGATCGGCGAAGGCTTCCAGTCGTGCCAGCAAGCTGAGGTTGTGGTCGAGGTTCTTGCCAAAACCAAAGCCCGGGTCAATCACCAGACGCGACTTGGCGATACCCGCCAGTTCGCAGGCAAAGATGCGATCAGCCAAAAAACGCCGTACTTCAGCTACCACGTCATCGTAATGCGGGTCCTGCTGCATGGTGCGCGGCTCGCCCTGCATATGCATCAGAATCACCGGTACGCCCAGCTCAACCGCAGCTTCCAAGGCCCCATCGCGTTGCAAGGCATAAATATCGTTGATCATCCCCGCCCCGGCAGCCACGGCCGCACGCATTACCTCGGGCTTGGAAGTATCGATGCTGATCGGAACCGAAGTCTTTGCCGCCAGTTGCTCGATGACCGGCAGCACCCGCGCCAGTTCATCTTCAACCGATACCTGCGCCGCGCCCGGGCGGGTGGATTCACCCCCGATATCCAGCGCATCAGCGCCTTCCTCTACCAACCTGAGCCCATGCGCCACGGCTGAATCCGTGGTGGCATGGCGCCCACCATCGGCAAAGGAATCCGGCGTGACATTGACCACCCCCAGAATCCGGGGACGATCCAGCTTCAACAAACGACCGGCGCAATCCAGCGTGGGGAAGAAATCGAACATGTGTTTGGAGGCCGGGAATGGGGAATGGGGACTGGGGAATCGTAAGAGCGTAGTCGGATGCGCTAACGAACACGGCGCGTGAACGGGCTTCGTTCAAGAGGTCATGATAGTGCGGCAGATCCCATATCCAGGGGAACCCTGAGCAAGTGGGATTTTATTCGTCACTCCCGCGAAGGCGGGAGTCCAGTGCCTTTGCTTTATACCGGCTTGAAGTCGCTGGATACCCGCCTTCATGCACTTGGAGGAGAAAAGTCGCTAGGCACCCGCCTTCGCGGGCATGACGGCCTTGTATGGGTCTTCTCTGGTGCTATGCCGAAGACGTCGTAATTTGCGACAACGCGCTTTGACGATTCTCGATTCCCGATTCCCCATTCCCGGCCCCTCACACTTGCGGAGCCGGTCCACCCAGGGCCGTGCCGGTGGCAGGGCCGGAGTCATCGCGTCGGGGTGGCTTGCCATCGTCCTTGGTCCAGTCAGCCGGCGGTCCTGGCTCACGACCGACCATGATGTCTTCGATCTGGCCGGCGTCGATGGTCTCGTACTGCAGCAAGGCCTGAGCCATGGCGTGCAGCTTGTCGAGATTTTCGGTCAAAATGGCTGTGGCGCGGGCATAGGCCCGATCCAGAATGGTGCGAACCACTTCGTCGATCTTGCGGGCGGTTTCATCCGAGACATTCTTGGTCTGGGTCACGGAACGACCCAGGAAGACCTCGTCTTCTTCCTCGCCATAAGCAATCGGCCCCATCTCGTCCGACAGGCCCCACTTGGTGACCATATTGCGGGCCATCTTGGTGGCACGCTCAATGTCATTGGAGGCACCGGTGGTGACCTTGTCAGCACCAAAGATCAGTTCTTCGGCGACACGACCACCGTAGAGCGAGCACAGCTGCGATTCGATGGCGACCTTGTTGTAGCTGTAGCGATCACCCTCGGGCAGGTACATGGTCACGCCCAAAGCGCGGCCACGCGGGATGATGGTGACCTTGTAGACCGGGTCATGCTCGGGCACCAGGCGACCAACGATGGCGTGACCGGCCTCGTGATAAGCGGTGAGCTTTTTTTCATCCTCGCTCATGGCCATGGAACGGCGCTCGGCACCCATCATGATCTTGTCGCGGGCCTTGTCGAAATGTTCCATGCGCACGTT
>CAYRJS010000207.1:2660-5097 GCA_964424535.1 uncultured Aquimonas sp. | reverse complement strand
TCGAACAGGCGGGCGGCACGGCGGCCCTGGTGGGAGCGGAAAAGCTGGAAGCCGGGTAGCAACAGCAGGAACACGCCGATCACCAGCACGCCCAGGTGCCAGGGCCAGCCCAGGGCCAACGGTGACATGATGGCCAGTCCAAAGCTCAGGCCAACGGTGGCGATCAGGGCGATCAACACGGCGGTGCCGGCCACGCGCGGGCCGAATACCAGGGGGATGGTACGGGCGCCGACGCGGCGGTCTTCTTCCACGTCGTTCCAGTCGGCAGGGATATTCTGGCCGCCGATTTCCCAGCACATCAGCCAGACCACCATCAATGCCAGCCAATCCAGACGTGGCTCAGGAACCACCGCCAGCACGGCGGCGATGGGGCCGAGTGATTTGACTACGCCGCTGACCAGCACCCGCCACCAACTGACCTTGAACATCAGGCAATAGATGGTTTCAAGGATGGGCGCGGCCAGCACCACGATCAGCAACCATGGATTGAGCCACCAGGCTGCGACCAGGGCGATCAGATACCAGAACGAAAACCAGGCGATGCCCTTGCCCAGGCTCAGCTTGCCCTGGGCGATGGGATAGCGCAGGTCCGAGGCTTCCACCGAATAGCCGGCATTGGGACCGGCTCCGGCGAACTTTTCCCGATCCACCCGCACCCCGATGATGTCGTTGAGGGCATACAGGGCGGTATAGCCGGCCAAGGCCGCGATCAGGGCTACCACCAGCACCTGCCAGGTGGGAAAGTGGCCGAGCCAGAGCAAGGCGGCAAAGCCGGGCATGGCGATGTCGAGCACGCCATGGGTGGAACGGGACAGGGCGAGAAATGCGCGCATGGGCTTACTTGGGCTTGACGAAGGCAGCCATGTAGTTGACGTCTTCCTTGCCGTGGGCGACGCGGAAGGTCTTGCGGAAGGGGTTGTACATCAGGCTGGCGATGCTGAGCATCTGCAGGCCGCTGGCCGCGGTCCACT
The DNA here is from genome assembly GCA_964424535.1 of uncultured Aquimonas sp. Taxonomy (GTDB): domain Bacteria; phylum Pseudomonadota; class Gammaproteobacteria; order Xanthomonadales; family Xanthomonadaceae; genus Denitratimonas. The sequence continues at coordinate 4,126 of CAYRJS010000207.1, read as the reverse complement.
TGCGCATTTCATCGGGCTTGATCAGCTTTTCATACTGATGGGTGCCACGCGGCAGGATGCGCAGGATGTATTCGCCGCCAATGATGGCAAACAACCAGCCTTTGAAGGTGCGGTTGATGGTGGAAAACACGACATGGCCACCGGGCTTGAGCAAGCGCGCGCAGGCATCGATCACGGCGGCCGGATCGGGCACGTGTTCGAGCATTTCCAGACAGGTGACGACGTCGTAGGTACCGGCTTCCAGCTTGACCAGTTCCTCCACCGTCTGGATCCGGTAATCGATCTTCAGACCGCCCTTTTCCGCGTGCTGGCGAGCGATATCGATACTCATTTTCGACTGGTCGATGCCCACCACATCGGCCCCGGCCTTGGCCAGGGTTTCGGTCAAGATGCCGCCACCGCAGCCCACATCGACCACGCGCTTGCCCTTGACCTCGGCATGGTCGTAGGCGAACTGGCTGCGCAATGGGTTGATGACATGGAGCATGCCCATCTTGCCGGCGGGATCCCACCAGAGTTGGGCGACGCGATTGAATTTTTCGATTTCTTTGGGATCAACGTTCAGTGGCTGGTTCATGATGGGCCTTGATGCGAGCGTGAAGCGCGGGAACGGCCATTTCCAGTTCCCGGCGGGTGATGTCATTGAGAAAGCGGCACTGGCCCAGTTGCGTGGGCATGGGCACCCGTTGCAGGCCATTGCGGTGTTCGATGCGATCCAGCAGCGATTGCCACATAAGCCCGGCATCGAGCACGTCCAGATCCAGTTCGATGCCCAGCCGGGTCACCAGGGCAAACACGCGATCGGCATCGCGCCGGGTCATCAGGCTGCGGCTTTCGGCGATCAGGACCGAGGTCAGAATATCCAGCAACACCGCTTCGCCATGCAGCAGTCGATGCTCGTGACGAGCCTCCAGGCCGTAGCTGAAGGTGTGGCCGAAATCGACCTTGCGGGCCAGTTCTTCTTCGTGCAGGTTCGGCGCCAATTCTTCCAGCATACCGCCAATGGCGCGATCGAGGATGGCATCGCCGGCAGCATTGTCGAAGCAGGCGGCCACGCTTTCGACGCCATCAGCTTCCAGCCACTGGAACAAGGTCGCATCGCAAATCACCGCGAGCTTGATGACCTCGCACAGGCCGTTCAGCAGATGCCGATGCGGCAGGCTGGGCAGAAAGGCCTTGTCCAGAAAAACTGCTTGCGGGGGTTCGAAGCTGCCGAGACGATTCTTGTTGGCATTGAAATTGATGCCTGCCTTGATCCCGAGCGCGGCATCGATATAGCCCATCAGGGTCGTGGGCACCTTGATATGCGGTACGCCGCGTCGGTAGGTGGCGGCAACAAAGGCGACCACGTCGGTGAGCACGCCACCGCCAATGGCGATGATGGGCTCATCCCGGCGGTGGATCGGGAACCCGTCGAGCTCGCGCACCAGATCCTGGTAGATGTCGATGGTCTTGTGTTCCTCGCC
>CAYRJS010000207.1:0-2560 GCA_964424535.1 uncultured Aquimonas sp. | reverse complement strand
TGCGCCCCTGGCAGGGTGTGATTGCGCCAGTTGCCACACTGCTCGATATTGCAATATGGCACTTCGCTGGCCGTCTGGATGCCGTGCAGGATGTCCTCCAGCACCTGGCACAGGGTGTCGGCGCGGCCTTCGTTCTGGAACACCAGATAAAAGCCGGTCTGGCAGCCCATGACGCCAATGGAGATGAATTGCTCGGGCAGGAGCCGGGCAAAGCCTTCCAGCAAAAAATGTTCGACCGAATGCAGTTCGGCCGAGGTCATGCAGGCATCGGCATTGGGCGGACGCACACGCAGGTCGACGCTGTAGACCACATCACCAGCAGGACCCGGTTTGGCCGAGCGCAATTTGACGCTGGGGGTTTTCAGGCGGCGGTGGTCCAGCTCACCCACCCATTCGGGCCGCCAACCCAGTGCGGAGTAATCGATCATGAGGTTTCAGGCAGTGACAATTCGGGAAAGGTGGCGGTAGCTGGCATCCAGGGCTTCCTGCCAGCCATCAACGTGGTGGTACAACTCGACCGCGCCATAGCCGGAAAAACCGCCCTCTTCCAGGGCCCGGAAGCTGCCAGCCAGGTCGAGGGTGCCCTCACCCGGAATTTCGTGAAAGTGCACGATGCCAGTCAGGGTGTTGGCCACCATCTTGTCCACCAGTGGCGGATTCTTCGCCCCGCGCAGGTAGCCCACGACCCGGCGAGCGCGTTCGAGGACGTCGTAGCTCAAGCCGGGCATGGAAATCAGGTAGGTGAAAATCTCGTCATCCAGCGCCGAACTGCCGGCGTAGATGCTCGAGTAATCAACCACCTGCAGATCCTTCTTGACGCCAGCACGCTGAAGCAGGGTATCGATGCGCCTGACTCGTGCCGCCGTCGGGACTTCCTCGAGGAAGTGGATTGGATGCTCGCGATCCAGCAGCAGGAAGTCGGCGGTATCGGGGAAATGCACCAGCACGCTGGCGAAATCCAGATCCGGATCCAGGTCCTCGCGGTCGTGCACGATCTTGAGGTTGTAGCCCTCGCGGGCATCGGAAATATGCAGGTAGCGTGCCTGCGGTGCGGCGGCACGCAGGGCGTCGATGTAGTTGGTTTCCGAGCAGTAGGCGTGGCAAATGTCGATATGCAGCTTGAACTTGGGCGAATTGACCTGTTCCAGCAGGGCCAGGCCCTGCTCCATGGTTTCGATGTACATGCCCGGCTCCGGCTCGATCGTGAGGGTCATGTCCTCGTCGTCGCGGATTTCGCGCAGGCACTCGTGGATTGATTCGGCCAGCAATTCGCCCGGATCGACGTGCGGGTTGGCGACATGATCATCACGCACAAAACCGCTGCCGAAGGTGACCAGGTTCACGCCCAGCTTGCGGGCCACGTGGATGCCGCGTTTGACCAGGTCGATGCGGCGCTTGCGCGCGGCCTTTTCCAGGGCCATCAAGGACGGTTCGTGCGGACGGTGCGGATCAAAGAAGTGCGAGGCCGTGGCCACGCAAGCGGCCTTGACCCGGCGTTGCGCCAGGCGCTGGCGAACCGCGTCCAGATACGCGTCATCGATATTGAACGGATTGAACTGGTCGCGATGGAAGGAGATCTCGATACCGTCATAGCCGGCCTTGTCGACCGCATCGATGGCATCGAAAAAATCGAGGTTGGTCAGGCCAAAGGTGCTGTAACTGAGTTGGATGGCGCCCATGATGGACCTCACGATTACCGGATCATGTCAGCATCGGTCCGTTGACTGTCAAAGCGGACCGTTTGCAGGACTGACCATTGTACCTGCCTCGGCATGATCGGCGCTGACCGGCAGGTGAGAGACCGATGCCTGCGAAAATCACTTGCCCTCGCGTTCGATCACGTCGATTTCCGGCTCCGACCAAGGTCCGCTGATCTGGTAAAGGGTGCGGGTCATGTCTTTCAGCGGCTGGTTCAGCACGGCCTGGGCCACGGCTCCAACCGCGGCCCCGGCCGGACCGCCGGCAATCGCGCCGATGGCCGGCAAGACGCTGCCGGCCTTGGGGGTGACTTCCATGGTCTGGTCGTAATCACGCGCGCTCAGGCCGGTGCGGCCATTGAGCAGGATCCGCGCCGATGGAGCATCAATGCGGAAGTCCGTGGTGTAGGCATCGCCCTTGCGGATTTCAAACTGGCCGGACATCTGGTTGAAGGCAAAGCCGGATTTGAAAAAATCGCTGAAATCCAGCATCAATCGGCGCGGAATCTCGGTCAGGCTCAACAGTCCGAACAGGCGCCCGGCACCGGGCTCCAGCTCCAGCACCCGCCCCTGGCCGATATTGACGTCGATGCGGCCATCGGCCTTGGCCCATTCAAAGGCGCCGGGGCTGCCGGCCCAGTCCAGTTGCACCTGCCCATGGGTGCCGCCGCCTTCGATCAGGCGGGCAAATCCCAGGGCTTCGAGCAGATCGCCGGCATTGTGGGTGGAGTAGTCCAGGCTCAGGCTCGTGCGTTCACCCGCGGGCGTTGAAAACCAGTCGCCCCGGGCCTTGAGATCAAGCTGGGACGAGCGCGCATCCAGGCGCTCCACATGCAGGCCTTCGCGCGTGGGCCGGGTTTCCA
>CAYRJS010000206.1:0-5114 GCA_964424535.1 uncultured Aquimonas sp. | reverse complement strand
GGTGTTTCCGCGCGCCGCCACCTAATACGAAGGGCTATGAGGTCTTCCCCACGCCCGTGGGGGTGTTTCCGATCGCGGTGGATAACCTTGCGATGGCTTATGGTCTTCCCCACGCCCGTGGGGGTGTTTCTTCAAGAGATCTCGGTGAGAGGTGACGTGCCGATTTGGTAGCAAATTATGCTTTCACACGATAGCAAATTTCGCTACCATGCCAACCATGAAACGCAAGCACCACACTACGCTGGAGCTGATCTTCAAGCGCCCCGTTTCTGGTGGCGTGAAGTGGCGCGACATCGAGAGTTTGCTGGTGGCACTGGGTGCCAAGCTGGAAGAGGCTGAAGGCTCCCGTATCACTGTGCGGCTATTCGATTCGGTACGTGTATTTCATCGTCCGCATCCGTCACCAGATACGGACAAGGGTGCGCTGACAAGCATCCGCAAATGGTTGGAAGACAACGGGGTGACCCCATGAACAACACCATGACCATCAACGGCCATCGCGCCGTCATCAGCTTCGATCCGGTTCTCGGCCTGTTCCGTGGTGAATTCACTGGTCTGACGGGTGGAGCGGATTTCTACGCCAGCGACGTGGCTGGTCTGGAGCGCGAAGGTGCCATTTCCTTGCGTATCTATCTGGATGCCTGCGAAAAAGACGGCATCGAGCCGCTGGCCAAGGCATCCGGGGCGCTGAATCTGCGTGTATCTCCTGCCCTGCACCGTTCGGCTACGTTGGCGGCCAAGGCTGCCGGGAAAAGCCTGAACCAGTGGGCCAGTGAGGTGCTGGAGCAAGCCGCTCGCGGTTGAATGGCCCAGTTTTCCGATCAACCCAACAGGTCGTGATGGCCTTCGATGCGCAGCAGTTCGATCTTGCGTTCCAGGCCGCCGGCATAGCCGGTCAGTGAGCCATCGGTACCGAGTACGCGGTGGCAGGGCACGATGACGCTGATGGGGTTGCGGCCGATGGCGGCACCGACGGCGCGTACGGCGACAGGGCGGCCAATCTTTCGGGCCAGGTTGGCATACGTGGTCGTACTGCCAAAAGGCAGGCTTATCAGTGCCTGCCATACACCACGCTGGAAGTCCGTGCCTCGGGACAAGTCCAGTGGCAGGTCAAAATCCTGTCGTTGGCCGGAAAAATACGCCTGCAACTGGTGCTCGGCCTCTTTGAGCACGTCCTCAATCGTGTCTGGCAGGCGGTCCGGCAGGTCGGGAAAGTAATGCTGTCCTTCGAACCAAAGGCCACGCAAGCCATCCGGACTTGCGGCCAGGGTGATCCAGCCCAGCCGGGAATTGAACCTGCAAAAGCGGTCTTCGGAATCAAATCGACCCAATCGGCTGCCCTTGCCTGCCATGGTCTTGTCCTTGTCGGAATGGATCAAACGCATCGGTCAGATCAATGAACCGGAATGCGTCGGGCCATTCTAGACCCGATGACCATCGGGCGAGCCAGTCCAGGCCCACTCGCCCATGGCCGTATCCTGAGTAGCCGGCAAAGGGTTGAACCAGTCGTCAATCCCAGTCCAACGGATCCCATACGCGGGGCAGATCGAAGGGCTGCTCGAAGCCATCGCAATAAATACTGATGGGCTCGTCCATCAAGCCGCAACTGGTCCATACCGGCAAGGTAAAGTGCAGGCAATGCGCCGGGCTTGGATCTGCCTTGCAGGCGTTGAGCGTGTTCATGGTGAGCAGGGGCTCGTTGTCGAGGGCAGCCGTGATGCCTGCCGGGATGGTGATGGATGCGTCGGCTGTCAGGGTCAGGCTCGGTGCGTTCACATTGGCCCCGGCACCCAGTGGCCAAACGGCCGTGCAGGTGACCGCTTCCCCACCGTCATGGGCAAAGCCGTTGCAACTGTAATCCGCGCTGGAACCGACCAGATGCAGGCCTTGAGGCAACTGCAAGGCCAGATGGGTCGTGGCGGCATCGCCATCGCCGATATTGCGCAGGTTCAGACGAATGACCGAATCGGTATCGGGAGCAAAATACGGCGGCAGGTGGTGGTTGTCACCGAATACGAGCAGGGGAACCCTCGGCGCCCTCGTGTTCGCACGCAGCCGGCCGCAGCCCAGTTGCGACAGGTTGGTTTCACAATCCGTGGGGGCCACCTGAACATCATTGCCAAAAGCTGCATAAATCGACACCGGGCCGGGTGTCTCGACCCCCAGGCCCACGTTGACATAAAACCGCACGGGCCAGACCGGGAACTGCGTGGGCGCGACACACGTCACCTGCTGGCGTTCGCCCACCATGGTCGGGGTACAACTGGTGTAGAACTGGCCGTTGAAATCTTCTACATGATGGTCGTAGGTGATGCCCTTGGGCAGCAACACGCGCAAGGTCCACGGGGCATTGTAATCACTGTAACCGACCACCTGGGGAAGGATCCGGAACTGCCCCTGGGTACCCGCTTCCCAGGGCTGCCATGTCGAGTCGCACACGGGAGCCGTATTGGGGTAGGCACATTCACCCCACCCCATGCTGACCGTGGACTGGATCATGGTCAGTGACAGGTAGGTACAGCCGGTATCACTCAGACCGGGCTTGCACGGCGGGTCGGGCGGAAGTGGATTGCTGGTCGAATCCAGGGTCCCCTTGACGACGATGGGCCCGAGCGGCGCATTGGGTTCGACGTAGGTATCGACGTCAAACTGGGTCGCGTATTCATGTATGTCAATGGGTTCTTGCCGTGTGCATTGGATGGTGGCGTCTCCTTCCGTATTGTTGCTGCAGTCCCATTTTGGGCTCGCGGTACCCCCGGGGAGATAACTCATGCCTGGAGGCAATTCCAGGGTCACCTGGTACGGCGGCTGGACGTGGATCCCGCCGACCACGCCACCAGGACCTTCGGTGAAGATGTGAACATGCAGTTGATTCAACGTGCCCGTATACGCATGGGCGTTCTGATTACCCGTGGCCTGAACCAGAATACTGAGCGGCTTGTCGGAAGCCTGGGCCGCAGCTGTAGTGGTGAAGAAAACCAGAAAAAGCAGAAGCAGCGATAACCGGGCCATGTGTCTTGTCCTTGTTGCAAACGTCCGTGGTCACGACAAATCAACGTTGTGAACACCCACGACTTCATCACCCGCAATGGCACTTATGTTGGTTCAGTCGTTGGCGTATCCGTTTTCATCCATGCCACGCCTGCATGGACGGGCTCATGATCCACGACCGGGCTCGACCCCGTCATCCCCCCAAACAGGGGGGAGTAAAGTTAAAAAACAGCCTTTGCCAGTGGGGACATGGGCTCGATCTGCGATTGCAGAGTCGTCTGCGGATGTCGCGCCCTGCAGGTCGACCCTGTTTGATCGACGCATCTGTTTCATTGGGCATCTGGCGGAGAGGGTGTCCGCATCCGCCATGATTCTTGCCGTGTCATTGCGTTGCGCGGTTAACGAATAACACACTGATTCACAAAGAAATACATTGTTGCGCTTGTGTCATTGCAGTGCATGGCATAGCATCCAACAACCTATCCCCATGTGTGAGGGGATGTTGGATGAGTCGCTATGGCAAAAGTCGCCACACCCCTATCCGCCGCCCAGGTCGCCAAGCTGACCAAGGTCGGCTTGCATGCCGCTGGTGGTGTTCCGGGCCTGCACCTTCGCGTCGACCCGTATGGTTCCCGCCACTGGGTATTGCGCATCGTCATCGGCAAGAAGCGCCGCGATGTCGGCCTGGGCGGATATCCGAGTGTCAGTCTCGCCCACGCCCGTGAACGCGCACGTGAGGCGCGCGAACAAGTCTGGCGTGGGATTGATCCAGTCGAAGAGCGCCGGGCCGCCGTGGCCGCGCTGGTGGCTGCACAGAGCGCGTTGACCTTTGATGAAGCCGCCAAGCGATTCCTGGCGAACAAGGTCGCGGAGTTCAGGAACGACAAGCACGCCGCGCAGTGGAAATCGACGCTCAAGACCTACGCCAGCCCGCTCATTGGAGCGATGCCGGTCGATCAGGTCGGGTTGACCGATATCACCGACATCCTGACGCCGATTTGGACCACGAAAACAGAAACTGCCAAGCGCGTGCGCGGGCGCATCGAGGCGGTGCTGGATTGGGCAACCGTCACCGGCCACCGCAGCGGCGACAATCCGGCGCGCTGGAGAGGCAATCTTGACTCGGTGCAGGCATCACCGAACAAGGTCGCCAAGAAACAGCACTTCGCTGCCCTGCCATACACCGATGTCCCGGCGTTCCTGATCGATCTGCGGCAACGCGAGGGCATGGCGGCTCGGGCCTTGGAGTTCACCATCTTGACGGCGGCACGCTCGGGCGAGACACGCGGCGCGACATGGCGGGAAATCGACCTGGACGCGGGCATCTGGACCATCCCGGGCGAGCGCATGAAGGCAGGCAGGGAACACCGTGTTCCGCTGACCGATGCCGCCCTGGCGATTCTGCGCGCACTCCCACGACTGGAGCCTGACAATCCCGACAGCACCGTATTCTTCGCACCGCGTGGCGGCCAGTTGAGTGACATGACATTGACCGCCGTCATGCGCCGGATGAAGGTCGACGCGACGGTGCACGGCTTCCGCAGCACCTTCCGCGACTGGGCAGCGGATCAGACATCGTTCCCGCGTGAAGTCGCGGAGCAGGCACTGGCACACACGCTGCAAGGCGTCGAAGCCGCCTACCGGCGATCCGACCTGTTCGAGAAGCGGCGCAACCTGATGGACGCATGGGAGTGCTACTGCGCGCCGGGCAGCGCCAAGGTGACGCCGATCAAGCGGAGGGCTACCCGGTGAGCGGGAAGATTCTTGATCTTCAGAAGCATCTGGCGGCGCAGCGTTTTTCGTGGAATGGATGCGATACCGCGCCGCGCGTAGTCGATAGGCTCCTAGAGCGAGGGCCGACTGCAATGGATGGGTTCCGGGCCGCTGTGTTACCGGTCTGTGACCGTCTCATGAGGAGCATTGACAGCGAGGGAGTGAAGGTCGAATACGCATACCGAGTGGCAAGGAAGACAGAAGACGGACGTATTGAGTTCGTCTTCAATGACCCATCGCACGGCACGGGGTTGCTGGTGCATTCCGTCGAGATCGGCGCGGGATGGCAATCCGAGGTGAAGATGCCGGCACCGCTGCTGGCGATTGCACACCTGCGCGGCATTCTCGTC
>CAYRJS010000205.1:3294-5124 GCA_964424535.1 uncultured Aquimonas sp. | reverse complement strand
GCCAGCAGGTCGGGATCCTCTGCCGCATCACCCAGAGCCACGATGCCGGCTTGGGGAATTCGTGCCGGGCGTTCAAGCGCTCGAGCCCATTCCTGCTGCAGATCCATGGCCCGATACAGCTCAGGTGCGATCACCCTGACCGGCAGGGTGTGAGTTTTGTGCAAGGCCATCGACACCACCGGCTCGGCCATCAGCGCGTGCTGTACACGCCGGGTTATCAGCAATTGCATGGCATCGATGGGAGTGGCGACATAACGCAGCTTGAAATCCTTGCGGACATCAAAGCCCAGTGCCTCGGCCACGTCCTGGAACAGCAGGTCCGGCATGTCCTCGCGGAAGGGCATGGCGATTTCCTCACCGAGGTAATCGTCCAGGCGGGTGCGTCCGGCATCGCGGGAAACCATGTACAAGATGCCCCAGACCGAGACATTGACCAGCTTCAGCGGCACCCCGCGGTTGTAGAGGTTGGCCGCCACATTGGTAGGCATGGCGACGAAATCGGCATCCTGTCGCAGGGCCAGAGCGCGCAACTGATCAGGATCGGTCCAGGATTTGAATTGAATCTGCTCAGCCAGGCCCGGCCACCGGCCTTGAGTGGCCAGATGCATCAGGGGATTGCTGACCGAAGCAGGTGGGCCGGACAAACGCAAAGCGGTTGAAGACGTTTCAGCCCATGAGCGGCAGGCCCACGCCGCGGCCAGGGTCGAGGTGCCAAGGAGAAAACCGCGGCGGGTGAACATGATGGGTTCGGCTGGTAGGAGTCCGGTCGGAAAGTATAACAAGAAGCATTAGCAACTGAGATTCGTGGAATCGCTGCGGGTCAATCATTGCCTTGGTCCGGAGCGGGTGGATGGCAATGCATTGACTTGCCACGCGAATGAATATCATTTGCAATACACTCATTCCAGACTTGCTGCCCATGTATAAGCCACGCTTTGTTCGTCCATGCACGGATGCCGGCGGCTCTTTGCCCGGGATTGATTGGGAACGTCTGGAACCATCGTCGAAGGTGTATCAGAGCGTGTCCTGTACTTTGCCCGCAGCAGAAGTCGCACCCGGCGGGTGTCCTGTGGATTGGGGCCTGCTGGCCCAGTGGCTGCCACGATTGGGACCGATGCTGTGCCTGGAACAGACGCTGTGCCCGCGTGCCGAAGCAGGACAGGGCAGCCGCGATGGCGCCGAAGTAGGGCTGACCGGCCATGCCCGCTGCCTGTTGCATGACTGCGTGCGCTTGAGCTCGCATGTCCTGATCACCACGGAAGGCCCGCGTGAATGGTTGTCGTGCTACGCGGCCGATGGTCGGCACTGCGCCAAACTGTTTCTGCTGCCGGATGCCGATTGGCTGGCCTGGGATGAGATGATGGCCGCACTGTGCCTGCGCCCGGAATGCCGCGAGCCCGCCGTCAGGGCCGCCCATTGGGCGTTCTTGCGGGCAGCCCTGGCGCGCATGGGCAATGCCTGGCGAGCCCAGGTATTGTGCTTTGCCGTGCAGCAGACATTGAGCCTGAACCTGCTCCAGACACGGATGCCATCACGCCTGTCTCCGATCGGTCTGGAGCGGGCACACAGGATCGCAGGCGATCATGGCACGGAGTTGGCCGATACGCTCTGCACGGCCTGAAACCGAGGATCAGCCACGCAACATGGCTGTCGGAACCTTCTTCACCCACCTGTTTCCACCCGGGGCAGCTTGAACTGGCAAGCGCTTGGCTACAAATGACCAGACACCGGCGATCTTCCAAGGAGAGAACCTCATGATTTCCAGCACCACCATCACCACCGTTGAACCCGCGCGCATCATCCTGCGCTTGTGCAAGCACTGGGGCCACA
>CAYRJS010000205.1:0-3194 GCA_964424535.1 uncultured Aquimonas sp. | reverse complement strand
CCCTCGACCGGATATGTCACCGGCTCGTGGGCATACCGGGCGCCGAGCACATACAAAAGCGGCAGGTAGTGATCAGGTGTGGGGATGGCCAGGGCCGCATCCGTGCCAAGTGACGGGTAGTCCACCAGGGCCGTGTCGTTGCCTTGGGCAATGAGTTCGCGCACCTGAGCCTCAAAGCGTGCGGCCCAGTCGAAGGCCGGGGTCTTGGGGTTCTTCCAGGTGTAGGCACGCAGGTTGTGTACCAGATTGCCGCTGCCGATCACCAGGATGCCCTCGTCACGCAGTGGCTGCAGGCGACGACCGAGGGCATGGTGGAATGCGGGTGGCTGCCGGGCGTCGATCGACAGTTGCACCACCGGTACCTCAGCATCCGGAAACACATGGCACAGCACCGACCAGGTGCCGTGATCCAGGCCCCAGGAGCGGTCTTCGCCGGCATCCAGCGGTTGCAGCAATTCGCGCACACGTTGCACCAGGTCCGGATCGCCAGGTGCCGGATACTGCACCGCGAACAACTCGGGTGGAAAACCGCCGAAGTCGTGGATGGTGCGTGGCCTGATGCGTGCGGTCAGCGCCGTGGTCGGGGCATACCAATGCGCAGAGATGCACAGTACGGCACGTGGCCGTTGTGGCAGGCGTTGCCCGATCCCCGCCCAGCCTTGCGTCCAGGCGTTGCTGGACAGAGCGTTCATGGGATTGCCGTGGCCGAAGAAGATCGTCGGCAGACGCGGAATCATGGGTTCGGGATGAGACATCGATAAACCTTGGGCAAGGTGATTCAAGGAAACGCCATCGTCGCTGACCCTCACATCTTGCATCCCTTTCTGCGCAAACAGAAGGTCGAGTTGAAGCCGTCTCGCGAGCTCACTGCACTTCAGAACACATGCCGCATCCCGAGGGACAGGCTTTGGCCCGAAAGAGGCACTGCTTGGCGAAGGTTGCCGTACGCGACGCGTTGACGATTCTGACGCACTGGCAGAACACCCGCGTCTGTCGTCTCTGCGCAAGACGCTGATGGCAGAGTCACTACGCAGTGTGTTTTTCGGCATGGTTGCACTGTAATTTTGTTAAGTTATACCATTACTATTCTTGACCCAACCTCTGTGAGATACATCGTGCGACATGCCCCCCGTCCACTGAGCCTGGCCATCCACATGGTCCTTGGCTCTGTCTTCATCGCCTTGCCTGCCTTGGCCCAGAACGCACCCCAGGCAGGGGCCGACGACGAGCCCCGCCTGCCGACCATCACCGTTTCCGCTTTGGGCGTGAGCGAGGAGGAAGGCCAGATTGCCGCGCCTTTCAGCATCATTGAGGGTGAAGACATCCTGCGCCGTGGCGAGGGTACGCTGGGCGATGCGCTCAATGGCCTGCCGGGTGTGAATTCCGACACCTTCGGTGGTGGTGCGAGCCGTCCGGTGATCCGTGGCCAGACTTCGCCGCGCGTGAAGGTGTTGAGCGACGGCGCCTCGGTCCTCGATGCCTCGGACATCTCGCCCGATCATGCCGTTACCGCCGATCCGCTGCTGTTGCAGCGTGTGGAAGTGCTGCGTGGCCCTTCTACGTTGTTGTACGGCAGTGGCGCGGTGGGCGGGGTGGTGAATTTGCTGGATGACAAGATTCCCTCGTTGCAACCGGAAGACGGCTTCGACGGCATGCTCACCATTCGTGGCAATACCGTCGCCAACGAACGCGCCGGGGCAGCGGCGCTGACCAGCGCCATCGGTTCCAGCCTGGCAGTGCACGCCGAGTTCTCCAAGCGTGAAGCTGATGACTATCGCGCACCACACTGGGAGGAACGGCGCGTAGACGGTACCTTCGCAAACTCCATCAATGCCAGCTTGGGCCTGTCGTGGATCGGCGAGAATGGCTACCTCGGCCTGGCTTATTCCTATCATAATGACGACTACGGCCTGCCCGGCCACAGCCACGAATACGAAAGCTGCCACCCACACGGCAGTAGCCTGCATTGCGGTAGTCATGACCACGATCACGACCATGACCATGACCATGATCACGAAGATCCGCCGACCATCGACCTGGAAAGCAAGCGCCTGGACCTGCGTGGCGAGTTCTACGCACCGTTCGCTGGCATCGAACGCATGCGCGTGCGCGCCAGCCACACCGACTATCGCCACCATGAAATGGATGAAGGTGAGATCGCCACCACCTTCACCAACAAGGGCCACGAGGAGCGCATCGAGTTCCAGCACGTCCCGCTCGGCAACTGGAGCGGCATCTTCGGTGTGCAAAATGCCGATACCCGGTTTGCTGCCGTTGGCGTGGAAGCTTTCCTGCCGACGGTGGACACACGCAGCACCGGCCTGTTCGTTGTCGAGCACCTGGAGGCCAGCGAACGCTGGCATTTTGAACTGGGCGCACGCCACGAATGGCTGAAGCACCAGCCAAAGAATGATCCACGTGCGCGCCCCGGCTACGACGAATCGGCCACCTCGTTCTCTGGTGCGGCGATCTGGACATTCGTACCGGATACCTCGCTGAGCCTGTCGCTGGCGCGTTCCGAGCGCCTGCCGCACGCGCAGGAGCTGTACGCGCGCGGCGTGCACTTGGCCACCAACACCTACGAGTGCGGCCTGCTGCCCAACACCTTTACCTGCGGTGGTGCTGGCAACGATGCCGACCTGGCGATGGAAACCTCGAGGAATGCCGAGTTGACCCTGCGGCGCATCGCCGGCCCGTTCACCTTCAGCTTTGGTACCTTCGTCAACCATGTGGACAACTACATCTACGCCCGCACCCTGGATCAGTTCGAGGACTTCCGTCTGATCAAGTACACCCAGCGCGATGCCAAGTTCACCGGCCTGGAAGCCGAAGTGGACTACCAGTTTTCCGAGAACCTCAGCGTCACCTTGTTTGCTGATCGGGTGAAAGCGGAGTTCGACGAAGGCGACTATCTGCCACGCATTCCAGCCTCGCGCCTGGGGGGCCGTCTGAAGGGCCAGTGGGGTGCGTTCGCTGGCGAACTGGAGTATTACGGCGTCTCCGCGCAGCACCGCATCGCCGATTACGAAACCCGCACACCGGCCTACAACATGCTCAACGTCAGCGTCAGTTATGCCTTTGGTGCGGACCAGAAGACCAGCATCTTCCTGCGCGGCAGCAATCTGCTGAACGAGGAAGTCTGGAACCACACCTCGTTTCTGGCCAATGTGGTGCCGTTGCCGGGCCGCAACCTC
>CAYRJS010000204.1:0-5141 GCA_964424535.1 uncultured Aquimonas sp. | reverse complement strand
TGCCGGACCTGCCCTCAGCCGCCGCCGTAGCCGGCCTGGGTCATCTGCAAGGCAGCAGTGGGCGCCTGTTCGCCTTCGGCATGGACGCTTTCCTGCTGCTGGGACATTTCGATCAGATTCGACGCAATCCCCAGGTCGTGCTGTCCGGGGCCAGTGGGCAACTGCGCTTTGACGGTTTCGGCCAGATCCATCGCACTCCCGGCTGGGCCAGATTCCAGGGTGGGCGTATCCAGCCGGCACGCGAAGGTGGGCTGTTGGAAGGGGAAATCCAGTTCCAGAATCCATGACGTCGATGCATGGGCCGGCATTGAGCGATTACACCATCGACTCGAAGCTCGTTCGATGACCACCCGCGCAACCGGCCAGCATTTCGAGGCCCATGCCCGCGCCCATCTGGAGCGAGCCGGACTCAAGTTCATCGCCGCCAATGTCAATTACCGTTTCGGGGAACTGGATCTGGTGATGGGTGATGGCGATGTCGTGGTCTTCGTCGAAGTGCGCTATCGCCACGACGCCCGCTTTGGCGGTGGCATGGCCTCGGTCACGGCCACCAAGCAGCGGCGTATCGTGCGTGCGGCCCAGGCCTGGCTGGCGGCCAATCCTCGCCTGGCCCATCATCCCTGCCGTTTCGATGTGGTCGCCATCGAGGGCGAACCGAAAGCTCCGCGCCTGGACTGGATCCGCAACGCCTTTACCCTTGACGACCTGGGGTAGTGTCGCCAGCCCTTATCCGGGCCAGAACCGCACCAGAAGCTGGACCCCGATCAAGGCATACAGACCGGCCAGCACGTCATCGAGCATGATGCCCAGGCCGCCCTTGATGCGGCGATCGGCCCAGCCCACCAGCCAGGGTTTGAGGATATCGAACAGGCGAAACAGGGCAAAGCCGATCAGCACCCAGGCCCAATGCCATGGGCATGCCAAGAGTGCGATCCACAGACCGACAAACTCATCCCAGACCACCAGCCCCGGGTCTTCCACGCTCAATCGCGCCACGACCCAGTTGGCTGCCCAGATGCCCAGGGCAAAGGCCACGGTCAGCGCGGCCAGGTAGGCCGGCAATGGCAGTTCCCGCAACAGCAGCCAGGGCAGCAAGGCGGCCAGGGAGCCGACGGTTCCCGGTGCCTTCGGGGCCAGGCCGGAACCAAATCCGGTGGCGATCCAGCCGGCTGGATGCGACAACAGCCGCCGGGCCAGGCCGGTGGATCCTGTACTCACGCAGCGTCCCCGCCAAAGTGCCGCCAACCCGCGCTGGGGAAGGAAACAGCTGCGCCATCGGCATCCTGCACGATCACGCCCTCGCCTTCCCGCACCTGCCCGATGCAGGTCAATGGCACATCCTCGGGATTGCGTCCTTCACATAGACGTTGCCACTGTTGCGGCGGCAGGCAAAAAGCCAGCTCGTAGTCATCCCCACCCGTGGCCATGAAGCGCAATTGCTCCGCCGGATCGAACAGCTCGCGCAGCGCCGGCGAACCCGGCAAGGCCGAAGCCTCCAGCGCGATGCCCACGCCACTGGCGTGAGCGATATGGCCCAGATCGGCCAGCAAACCATCGGAAACATCAATCGCGGCCGAGGCCAGACCCCGCAAGGACCGACCCAGCGCCAGGCGCGGTTCGGGACGTTGCAGACGTTGGCGCAAACCATGCGCAGCCGGGGTATCGGCCTCGACCTGGGCATGGTGCAAATGCAAGGCAGCAGCGGCATCACCCAAACTGCCACTGACGCAAACCAGATCGCCAACCTGCGCACCGCTACGCCGCAACGCCTGCCCTTCGGGCACCAGACCGAGCGCGGTCACCGTGATCGACAGGGGGCCGTGCGTGGTATCGCCACCAACCAGAGCCACGCCGGCTCGATCAGCCAGGGTGCAAAAACCATCGAGAAAAGCCTCGACGAAGCCAGCATCGGCCTTTGGCAGAGCAAGGGACAACAGCACCCAGGCGGGCGTGGCCGCCATCGCCGCCAAGTCCGAGAGATTGACCGCCAGCGCCTTCCAGCCAATATCGAATGGCGCGGCATCAACGGGAAAATGCACCCCGGCATTGAGGGTGTCGCAACAGGCCACCAACGTCTGCCCTGAGGGCGGCCGCAGCAGGGCGGCGTCATCACCAATGCCCAGATCCACATCGGGACGTTTGCCGATACGGGTGGCAATCTGTTCGATCAGATCGAATTCGTCCACGATCAGGACCGTTCTGCAGCAAATTCCACGGTCCGCCAGGTCGCTGCGGCCCGATCCAGCACGCCATTGACGTAGGTGTGGCCGTTATCGGCCCCGAATCGCTTGGTCGTTTCCACGGCTTCGTTCAATACCACCCGGTAGGGCACATCGGGGCGAAACAACAATTCATAAGCGGCCAGGCGCAGGACGCCGCGCTCGATCGGATCGATTTCAGCCATGTCCCGATCCACGAAGCCACGCAATTGCTCATCGATGCGGGCCAGATGACCATCGACCCCGCGCAACAGATCTTCGAAATAATCCAGGTCGGCGATCTGCATGTCCTGTTCGTGACGAAACTGCTCGATCACCTCGGCCATGGACTGGCCGCTCATCTGCCAGGCGTACAGTGCCTGCAAGGCCCGCCGCCGGGAACGCGAGCGCGCCGCCGGGTCGATGCCATCGGGACGTACATGCGGGTGGCGCTTGCCATTCATGCCAGTTGCTCCATCAAATCCACCATCTCCAACGCCGCCAGGGCGACTTCGTGTCCCTTGTTGCCATGGGCACCGCCAGCGCGGGCCACGGCATCGGCATGACGTTCCACCGCCAGCACGCCATTGAGCACCGGCACGCCGTGGGTCAGCGCAACCTGCATCAAGCCCTGGGCGCAGCCATCGGCCACCTGCTCATAGTGCCGGGTATCACCACGCACGACGCAGCCCAAGGCCAGCAGGGCTGCATAGTTGCCCGTTGTCGCCAAACGCCGGGCGATCTGGGGAATCTCCCAGGCCCCGGGAACCCGCACCACTTCGATGGCCGACTCGGCCACACCGTGTTCGCTCAGGGTGGCCAGAGCCGCTGCCACCAGGGCATCGACGATGCTCGGATTCCAGCGACTGGCCACGATGCCGAAACGGGTGCCCTCATGGCTGCGAATCTGGCCTTCGATCGAATTCATTGAGACTTGTGCAGGTACGAAAAGAAGCCCAGTTTACAACCTGAGCCCGTCGTCCAACGCGGAACAACAGCCGCAACCATCATGCGCTCACTCCGGTTCGACCCAGTCGATCACTTCCAGGCCAAAGCCGGCCAGGGCCACGTGCCGCCGGGGCGTGCCCAGCACCCGCAAACGTTGCGCCCCCAGATTGGCCAGAATCTGTGCGCCCACGCCATTGCGTCGCCACTGGGCCGGACCGTCGATCGGACCCTTGCCATCACCCTGCAGACGTGCCAGGACGGAGTTGGCAGCCGGCGCATCAGCCAATACGACCACGATGCCGCAGTTGGCTTCCCGCACCTTTTGCAGGGCCTGGGCCAGGGAAACTCCCAGATCGGTGCGCTGCAGGTGCAGCAGATCGGTCAAGGTGTTTTGCACATGCACCCGCACCAGAGCATCCGGACTGGTCGCCGGATCGCCGTGCACCAGGGCGAAATGCAGGCCGCCGTCGATGCGGTCGCGATAACTGAAAAGACGAAACGCGCCTTGATCGGTCATCACCTCACGCACGTCGATACGCTCGATGCTGCGCTCGGTGCGCAGGCGGTACTGGATCAGATCGGCAATCGAGCCGATCTTGAGGCCGTGCTCGCGGGCAAAGGCCTCCAATTGCGGACGCCGGGCCATGGTGCCGTCCGGATTGAGAACCTCGACGATCACCCCGGCCGGTTCCAGACCGGCCAGGCGGGCCAGATCCACGGCGGCTTCGGTATGCCCGGCCCGGCGCAAGACCCCGCCCGGCTGGGCCATCAACGGAAAGATATGCCCCGGTTGATTGAGATCCTGCGGCCCGGCCTCGGGCCCGACCGCAGCCAGTACGGTGGTGGCACGATCAGCTGCGGAAATGCCCGTGGTCACGCCCTGCGCGGCCTCGATCGAGACCGTAAAAGCGGTACGAAAGCGGGACTGGTTGTCGCGCGCCATCAGGGGCAAGCCCAGGCGTTGGCAGCGTTCACGCGTCATCGGCAGGCACACCAGGCCGCGCCCGTGGGTCACCATGAAATTGATGTCCTCGGGCCGCACCCGCGTCGCCGCCATCACCAGGTCGCCCTCGTTTTCGCGGTCCTCGTCATCGACGACCACCACCATGCGGCCAGCGCGGATGTCCTCGACCAGTTCGGGTATCGTGGCAAAGCTCATGCCCTGGCCTCCCCGGCGAACAGGCGTTCGGCGTAACGCGCCATCAGGTCCACCTCGATATTGACGGCATCACCGACCCGGCGTTGCGCCAGGGTGGTGACTTCCAGGGTGTGCGGGATCAGGTTCACCTCGAACTCGTTGTCAGCCACAGCATTGACCGTCAGGCTGACGCCATCGATGCAGACCGAGCCCTTGCGCGCCAGGTAACGCGACAAGCCGGAGGGCACCTGGAAGCCCCAGCGCTGCGAGCGCGCATCGGTTTCAATGGCAATTATCTCGGCCAGGCCATCGACGTGTCCACTGACCAGATGCCCGCCCAGGCGATCAGCCAGGCGCAGGGCTTTTTCCAGGTTTACCGCCTCGCCGGCCACAGCCTCACCCAAGGTGGTCAGGCCCAGGGTTTCATTGGAGGCATCGGCGACAAAACCGTGTGCAGAAAGCTCCAGCGCCGTCAGGCAGACGCCAGCTACAGCGATGCTGTCGCCGGTGACTACATCGGCAAGGTCGAGCGTGCCGGTATCGATATGCAAACGCATATCGCCCTGGCGTGGTTCGATACGGGTGATTTGGCCAATGGCCTGGATGATGCCGGTAAACATGCGTGCTCGTTCTCCGCGTTTGGATGTTGCGAAAAACGTCGTCAAGGCGCGTCCCCATGGCGGTTGTCACCGACACGGGCCGTCTTCTTCATTCCGGACTATGACCGTCGGCTCCGGCCTCGCACCGGATCTGCTGACCTTGCGACCTGCGCAAGCGCTCGCGGGCTTGCCACGATCCGTGGCTTACCGCCGGTAGGGACTTTCACCCTGCCCTGAAGACGTTGCCAGCCCGGGTTT
>CAYRJS010000203.1:0-5142 GCA_964424535.1 uncultured Aquimonas sp. | reverse complement strand
CGCAGCGGTACCGATATCTTCAAGGCTCTGGCCTGCGGTGCCCGTGGCGTCATGCTCGGGCGGCCCTGGGTCTGGGCCTTGGCGGCAGACGCTGAAACCGGCCTGCGCGATTATCTGGCTCTGCTGCAGCGCGAACTGCGTCTGGCCATGATGCTGACCGGAACCACCCGGATCGATCAGATCAATTCCACCCATCTGGACAAGCAAGGAGTTCAGCCATGAATGGTGCCCAGGCTTTGATGAAAACCTTGGCCGATGCCGGCGTCGAGGTGTGTTTTTCCAATCCCGGCACCTCGGAAATGCATTTTGTCGCCGCCTTGGATGACGAGCCGCGCATGCGCGCGGTGCTGGCCCTGTTCGAGGGCGTGGCCACCGGCGCCGCCGATGGCTATGCGCGCATGGCCGGCAAGCCGGCGGCGGTGTTGCTGCATCTGGGCTGCGGCCTGGGCAATGGCCTGGCCAACCTGCACAACGCCCGCAAGGGCAAGGTGCCGATAGTCAATATCGTGGGCGACCACGCCACCTATCACGTCAAATACGACGCCCAGCTCCAGTCCGATATCGTAACCGTGGAGCGCAATGTCTCGCCCGGTTTTGTGCGCACCTCCAAGACTACAGCGCAACTGGGCCAGGATGTGGCCGATGCCATCCAGGCGGCTCGAGGCCTGCCGGGCCAGGTCGCGACCTTGATCCTGCCCGCGGATGTGTCCTGGAGTGAGGGCGGCGTACCGGCGTCACCGCCACCGGCGCCCACACCGGCAGCTGCCAGCGATGCCACTGTGACCACCATTGCTGCGGCGCTGCAGTCTGGAGAAAAAGCCGCGGTGTTGCTGGGTGGTCAGGCCTTGCATGGACCGGCTCTGCTGGCAGCGGCGCGGATTGCCGCCAAGAGCCAGGCCAAGCTGTTTTCCGAAGTGTTTCCCACCCGTCTGGAACGCGGTGCCGGCCGCCCGGTAATCGAGCGCCTCGCCTACATGGCCGAACTGGCCAGCCTGCAGTTGAGCGGCGTCAAGCATCTGGTGCTTGTGGATGCCAAATCGCCGGTATCGTTTTTTGCCTATCCCGGCAAACCCAGTGATCTGGTGCCCGAAGGCTGCCAGGTGCACGTGCTGGCCGATCCCAGTCAGGATGCCCTGGCCAGCCTGGCCAAGCTGGAACATGCTCTGGGCTCGGAACAGACAGAACCGGTGCTGCAGACGGCACAACGGGTCGAGCGTCCCCGTGGACGCCTGACCGCGGCCAAGGTCTGCAAGGCCGTTGGCCACTTCATGCCCGATGACGCCATCGTGATCGACGAGGGCATCACCTCCAGCCTGATGCTGGGCGTGATGACGGCCGGTGCACCGGCGCATGATCTGTTGACCTTGACCGGAGGCGCCATCGGCCAGGGTCTGCCCAATGCCGTGGGTGCCGCCATTGCCTGCCCGCAGCGGCCGGTGATTGCCCTGATTGGCGATGGCACCGCCATGTACACCATCCAGGCCCTGTGGACCATGGCCCGGGAAAATCTCGATGTCACCGCCATCATCTTCAACAATGCGGCGTATTCGGTCCTCAATATCGAACTGGATCGGGTCGGGGCCAGCCAGGCTGGCAGCAAGGCGGTCTCGCAACTGGATCTGCGCGGGCCGGTGCTGGATTTTGCCCGCCTGGCCCAGGGCATGGGCGTGCACGCGGTGCGGGCCGACAGTGCGGACACCTTCAACAAGGCGCTGGAATATGCCCTGTCGCAGCCAGGCCCACATTTGCTTGAGGCCCTGATCCCCGAGTCCCTCAGCCGCGGCAAGCGCCGGATCCTGCCCTGGATGCTCAAAGCCCTGCCAAGCCTGCCTGCCGGGGTGGCGCAGGCGCTCAAGCGCCGCATCGCACCGTAGATTCTTTCTGGATCGCAAGTCCGTGGCGATGGCAGCGGTCACAAATTCTGTCGGCCAGCGTCTTGCAAATTGATATCAACGTGATATCTTTATTTCAACATACGGAGAAACTGCCATGCACGAGATTTCCAAGCATTCCCTGCCCGGTATTCCTGTCCTGCTGGGCTGGTTGTTGGCCACCCTTGCCGCTTTAGCACTTTTTGTTTTGGGCGCAACCCAGGATTCGATCCTGCTGGCGATTGCCGCAATCATCATGGGTCTGGTGCTGGTGGTCTGCCTGTTCGGCTTTTACACCATCGAGCCCAACCAGGCCGGCGTGTTGAGTCTGTTCGGTCGTTACGTGGGCACGGTCAAGCAATCGGGCTTGCGTTGGAACAACCCGTTCTATTCGGCCAAGAAGGTGTCCCTGCGAGTGCGCAATTTCGAGAGCGGCAAGCTCAAGATCAACGAGCTGGAAGGCAGTCCGATCGAGATTGCCGCAGTGATTGTCTGGCAGGTGATGGATTCGGCCGAAGCGGTCTACAACGTCGACGACTATGAAAGTTATGTGCATATCCAGTCCGAGGCGGCCTTGCGGGCGATGGCGTCCAGCTATCCCTATGACCAGAATGATGACGATCGCATCGCCTTGCGCAGTCATCCTCAGGAAATCTCCGAACACCTCAAGGACCAGATTTCCGAGCGCCTGGCCCGCGCCGGCGTGGAAGTGATCGAAGCCCGTATCAGCCACCTGGCCTATGCCCCGGAAATCGCCCAGGCCATGCTCCAGCGTCAGCAGGCCGAAGCCGTGGTCGCTGCCCGTACCCGCATCGTGTATGGCGCGGTCAGCATGGTGGAAATGGCGCTGGACGAGTTGAAAAAAAGCGGCGTGGTGAATCTGGACGAGGAACGCCGCGCCGCCATGATCAGCAACCTGCTGGTGGTGCTGTGTTCGGACCGGGCAGCCCAGCCTGTGCTCAATACCGGTTCGCTGTACTGATGGCCGGCTTGTGTCGGGACCCGGATCAGACGATCACGCAAACCGATCCTGATCCGGCCCTGACCCCCGGTTCCTGATACCCATGAGCGAAAAAAAAGCCTATCCATTGCGTATCAATGCCAAGGTGATGGCTGCGGTACAACGCTGGGCCGACGACGAACTGCGTTCGCTCAATGCCCAGATCGAATACGTTTTGCGCGAGGCCATGCGCAAGGCCGGTCGTTTTCCGTCCGAGCCATCGCCCGCGCCCGAAGACAAGGATTGAGACATGAGTGATGAGCGTTGGGAGTACCAGGTACTGCCGGCACCGACCTCGTTGTGGGGAACCACAAAACCCGAGGAAATGACCGAGGCCTTGAACAAGGTCGGATTGCAGGGCTGGGAACTGGTGGATGTATGCCGCATGGGTACCCAGTTCACCTTCTTCCTCAAGCGTCGACGTTAAGGAGCTGAGCATGCGCAAGATCCATGTTTTCGCCCTGGTTGCAATCTGCATGCTCGGGGTGTTTTTCAGCGCCCGCTGGCTGATGGAAACCTATCTGAAGCCGCCACCTGCAGTGGTAACCACGGCGGACCCCGAGCAGGTTCGCATTGGCGAGGCTTTTCTCGATGCCCTCGATGCCGGGCGCTGGGATGAAGCTCTGGCCATGACCACGCCCGAAGTCCGTGCGGCCCTGGCCGATGGCAAGCTGGAAAAAATCTGGGAATCGTTCCCCAAGCAATTGGGCGAGCGGCAGTCGCGCAGCCCTTTGCGGGGTGAGCTGGTGGCGGGTATCCCGGTGGTGACCTCAACCCTGGTATTCGGCTTGACCGCTCTGGATGCCCGCATTGTGGTCGATGGTGATGGCCAGATTTCCGGCTTTCGTCTGGTTCCGGGCACGATGCCCGAGGCAAAGCCTGCACCGTTGGCGGCCGATGCCGGATTTGCCGAGATTGATTTTCCGGTCGGTGCCAGTGGCAGTGCCTTGCCCGGCACCCTGGCCTTGCCGCAGGCACACGATCCGGTGCCGGCCATCGTGCTGGTACATGGTTCCGGCCCGCAGGATCGCAATGAAACCATCGGCCCCAATGCCCCTTTTCGCGATCTGGCCCGGGGTCTGGCCGAGCAGGGCATTGCCGTATTGCGTTACGAAAAGCGCACCAAAGCCCAGCCAGAGGCCTTTGCCGCGATGGATTTCACCGTCGATGAGGAAACCGTCGATGATGCCGTAATCGCGGTCAATCAGTTGCTTGAGGATTCGCGCATCAACCCGCACCGGGTGTTCGTGGCCGGTCACAGTCTGGGCGCGATGATGGCTCCGCGTATTGCTCAGCGGGCGCCGGGTCTGGCCGGGCTGATCCTGCTGGCACCCACGGCACGGCCCTTGCAGGACGTGGTCCTGGAGCAAGTGCGTTATCTGGCCGACGCCGATGGTGAGATTGATGCCGAGGAACAGGCCGGCATCGATGAAATCACGACCAAGGCGGCTGCCGTGGCAACGCTTGCGGCGGATACACCTGCGAGCGAAACCTTGCTGGGATTGCCAGCCCGCTACTGGATCGATTTGCGTCAGTACGATCCAGTGACCGTGGCGCGCGAGCTTCCGCAGCCGATCTTGATCGTGCAAGGCGGACGCGACTACCAGGTAACCCCGGACGGGGATTTTGCCCGCTGGCAGGCGGCCTTTGCCGATGATCCCCGCGTGCAGTTGCGACTGTTTCCAGCCCTCAATCATTTGTTGATAGCCGGTGAAGGGCCATCGCTGCCCGGGGAATATGCCCAGCCGGGCACGGTTGATCCGGCGGTGATCCAAGCCATCGCTGTTTTTGTCGCCGGGATCAATCCTTGAAACAGGCTTTTGCCATCAGTCCGCCCGGCAAACTGGCCTGGGTTGCCTTGATCGGGCTGGGCGGTATCTTGCCGGCCGTGGCCGTACTGTTGGCGGCTTTGAATACATCGGCCATCACCAAGTGGTCTTTGCCACAGGTGCTGCCATTGCTGCTGGTGTTGCTGGCCATCGGCCTGATCGTGGGGTTGCTGTCACTGTCACTGCGACGCCTTGCGGTCGAACTGGATGGCAACACCCTGGTCGTGCGCGCTGCCCTGTATACCGTGCGTCTGCCCGTGACCGATCTGGACCTCGAACACGCCCGCATCCAGAGCCTGCAACGCGGTGATGAGCACTGGCCATGCTTGCGCATCAATGGCATGGGTTTGCCTGGAGCGAGGCTCGGCCATTTTCGGGGGCACCCATTCAAACGCCGGCTGTTCTGTCTTTTGACCCATACCCAGCGGGTTCTGGTTCTGCC
>CAYRJS010000202.1:0-5161 GCA_964424535.1 uncultured Aquimonas sp. | reverse complement strand
ACGCCCGGCTCAAAGATGGCCTGCTCATCGGGCGCGTCGGCGTTGGCATCCATCAGCGTGACCGATAGCGCGCCCACATCATCCAGCGCCGACTGATAGCGGGATTCTTGGGCTGGCGTGCAGGGCAGGGTGAGTTCGAGGTAAGGCATGGCAGCACGTGCGAAGGTTTTGCCCATGATAGCGAGGACACTGGCAATTGTTCCCGGCAATGCGTCATGACCAGAGCGGTTTTCAGAGAGAACGATGGCTTGTGGTGGCATCGATTTATGACCATAATGATCATATCAATCATATTGATCAAATGACTAAAATGATTACCGAGACCACCGCCGTCAACTTCCGCCAGAACCTGGGTGAAATGCTCAATCGGGTGCAATACCGCAACGACAGCATCGTCATCAACAAGGATGGCAAACCGGTGGCGGTACTGGTCGATGCCGAGCTGTTCGCGCGCATCCGGCGCCTGCGCGAGCAGTTCGATGCCCTGGCTGGACGCGTTGCGGATGCTTACGCCGAAGTGCCGATGGATGAAGGCCTGGCCGAAATCGACGCGGCGGTTGCGGCAGAGCGCGGTCAGCGCTGATGCCGGCTTTGCGCGTGGTGCTCGACACCAATGTGTTGGTGTCGGGCCTGGCCTATCCCGGCGGTGTGCCCGGACGCATCGTTGCCGCGTGGCGCGAGGGCGGGCTGGAAGTCGTGTTGTCCCGCTACATCCTGGACGAAATGCAGCGCGTTCTGCCGCGTCTGCCGCGCATCAGTTTGAGTCCGGCACAAATCCGTGACTTTGTCGACAGCTTCATGTTTCTGGCCGATGTCGTGGAACCTTCGGACACGCAGGACGAACGCCTGCGTGATCCGAACGATCAGCCCGTGCTGGCAACCCTGTTGGCCGGACCCGCAGATTATCTGGTTACCGGTGACAAGGATTTGCTGGCATTGGCCAATCTCTACCCCGTCCTGACCCCGGCCCAATTCTGGGCACGGCATGGCGGGTGATTGACGCGGAAGGCTGGTTCAGCCCAAGCCCATACCGGTGTCGCGCTGTTCCTTGAGGCGCTTTTCCAGGTAGTGGATGTTCATGCCACCGTGCTGGAAGCCGGGGTCGGCCATGATGCGTTGTTGCAGCGGGATATTGGTCTTGATGCCGTCGATCACGGTTTCCGACAGGGCCACGCGCATGCGGGCGATGGCCTGTTCGCGGGTGGCGCCGTGGACGATGAGTTTGCCGATCATCGAATCGTAGTTGGGTGGCACCTTGTAGCCGCCGTAAACGTGACTGTCCACGCGCACGCCGGGACCGCCGGGCGGGTGGTAGGCGGTGATGGTGCCAGAACAAGACAGGAAGGTTTCCGGGTCTTCGGCATTGATGCGACATTCGATGGCATGGCCACGGATTTCGATGTCTTCCTGACGGATCGAAAGCGGTCGACCAGCGGCGATGCGGATCTGTTCGGCCACCAGGTCGATGCCGGTGATCAACTCGGTGACCGGGTGTTCGACCTGGATGCGCGTATTCATCTCGATGAAATAAAAACGTCCGTCCTCGAACAGGAACTCGAAGGTGCCGGCGCCGCGATAGCCGATGCGCAGGCAGGCTTCCACGCAGACCCGGCCGATTTCGGCACGCTGCTCCGCGGTAATGCCCGGCGCCGGGGCTTCTTCCACCACTTTCTGGTGCCGGCGTTGCATCGAGCAGTCGCGCTCACCCAGGTAAATGGCGTTGCCCTGACCATCGGCCAGTACCTGGATTTCCACATGCCGCGGATTTTCCAGGAATTTTTCCATATAGACGATATCGTTGCCGAAAGCCGCCTTGGCTTCGGATTTGGTCGTGGCGATGGCGCTGTGCAGCGAGCCTTCCACCTGCACCACGCGCATGCCGCGACCGCCGCCGCCGCCCGAGGCCTTGATGATCACCGGCAGGCCGATCTCGCGCGCCATCAGGGTATTGGTCAGCGGATCATCGCCAAGAGGACCATCGGAGCCAGGCACGCAGGGCACCCCGGCCTCGCGCATGGCGCGGATGGCGGCGACCTTGTCACCCATCATGCGGATGGTTTCAGCCCTGGGGCCGATGAAGATGAAGCCCGATTCTTCCACGCGCTCGGCAAAGTCCGCGTTTTCCGACAGGAAACCGTAGCCGGGGTGGATGGCCTGGGCGTCGGTGACTTCGGCGGCGGCGATGATTGCCGGCATGTTGAGGTAACTCTCCGCCGAAGACGCCGGCCCGATGCAGACCGATTCATCGGCCATGGCCACATGCTTGAGGTTGCGGTCCACAGTGGAATGCACCGCCACGGTCTTGAGACCCAGGGTATGGCAGGCGCGCAAGATGCGCAGCGCAATTTCGCCACGGTTGGCGATGACGACTTTATCGATCATGGGAATGCCGAGATTCGTGATTCGTGATTGGGGATTCGTCGATGCGGCGGCCGATGCTGGTGAGCAAGGCGTTCAGCTTGGCGAATGTGCGATCCAGTAGTTCCAGCAGTTGCGAGGGTGGTTGTGCCAGTTGCAGGCGAGCAGCAATCTCGATTTGTGTGTCCAGTTCGGAAAGTGAACCGCGCGCAATCGAGAGGAATCTTGAAAATTCAGAACGTGATTTGCGTGCCGCACCTTCAGCAATGTTTGAGGGCACACTGACGGCGGCACGTCGAATCTGGGACGTGAGCTCGAAGCGTTCCTCGTCCGGTAACTTTGCAGAAAAGGTATAGGTCGCCACCACCAGATCCATGGCGTCGCGCCATACTTCAAGCCGATGGTGAGGCCGCTCTTTCGAATCACGTATCACGAATCCCGAATCCCGGCTTTCAGCCAATCACAAACAGCGGTTCGTCGAACTCGACCGGTTGGCCGTCCTTGGCGAGGATGGCGGTGACGGTGCCGGCGATTTCGGCTTCGATGGGATTGAACATCTTCATGGCTTCGATGATGGCCAGGGTGTCACCGGGTTTGACGCTCTGGCCGATGCTGACGAAAGGTGGGGAATCGGGGTTGGCGGCGGTGTAGAAGGTGCCGACCATGGGCGCGCGCACGGTCGTGCCGGCGGGTATGGACGGGGTCGATTCCGGGGTTGCGACGGACGTGGTTTCGACCACGGCGCGCGTTGCCGGCAGCGGGGCTGGAGCGGTTGCCACGAGCTGAGGTGCGGTGTTGGTGCTCACGCGCGACAGGCGCACGGATTCTTCGCCTTCCTTGATCTCGATTTCGGTGAGGTTGGATTCCTCAAGCAGATCGATCAGTTTCTTGATTTTTCGCAGGTCCATGATGGTTTCCAGATGGGGCCACGCCTTGAGTCGTGGCACAGGGTTGCAAAACGGGTATCAGCCCAGTCGCGCACAGGCGGCTTGCAGGGCGAAGACATAGCTCAAAGGCCCGAAGCCGGCGACGATGCCCACGGCCAGGTCACTGAAATAGCTGGTATGGCGAAACGGTTCGCGCCGATGCGGGTTGGACAGGTGGATTTCGATAAAGGGAATGGACACCGCCGCCAGAGCGTCACGGATGGCCACGCTGGTATGGGTGAAGGCGGCCGGGTTGATGAGGATGAAATCGGTGCCATCAGTGCGTGCCGCCTGGATGCGATCCACCAGTACGTGCTCGGCGTTGGCTTGAAGGCTCGTCAGTTCATGCCCGTGCTCAACGGCACGCGCGGCCAGATCGGCGTCGATGCCGGCCAGGTCCGTGTGTCCGTAGATTTCCGGCTCGCGGGTGCCGAGCAGGTTGAGATTGGGTCCATGCAGAACCAGGATGCGTGCCATGAGGTGGTGACGGCCTGAAAAAAGGAAGTTTGATGCACCCGCCCTCGGCTTGTCCAGAAATTTGCCGAAGTTCGACGACGTTTGTAACTTTTCCGTGAATTGGTGCTGGTAGACGCTCGGTTCCGCAAAGCTTGATCCAGACGCTGGCCTTGGCAGTTGGGTCAGATGCGCACTTTTACCCCGGCGGGGTTGCAGTTGTACTCTTGCACGGATTTCGGGGCAATGGGGCAAGGCAATGGCGCGATGGAGCATGGATGCCGGCAACCGCAAGGTGGTGTTGGCGTCGTCGTTGGGCACGCTGTTTGAATGGTACGATTTTTTCCTCTACGGCGCCCTGGCGGCGATCACCAGCAAGCACTTCTTTTCGGCGGTCAATGACACCGCTGCCTTCATCTTTGCCTTGCTGACCTTTTCCGTCGGCTTTGCCGCGCGCCCGTTCGGGGCTCTGGTGTTTGGGCGTCTGGGCGATCGCAGCGGGCGCAAATACACCTTTTTGATCACCATCGTGGTGATGGGCTCGTCCACCGTGCTGGTGGGCTGTTTGCCCTCGTATTCGAGCATCGGCATGGCCGCTCCGGTCCTGTTGATCGGCTTGCGCTTGCTGCAGGGCCTGGCCCTGGGCGGTGAATACGGCGGGGCGGCGATCTATGTCGCCGAACATGCGCCCGATGCTCGCCGTGGCTACTTCACCAGCTGGATCCAGACCATGGCCGGGGTCGGCCTGCTGTTGTCGCTGGTGGTGATTGCGATCACGCGCTGGCTGATGGGCGAGGCGGCGTTTGCCGACTGGGGCTGGCGCATTCCTTTCCTGCTGTCGGCGGTTTTGCTGGTCATCTCGGTGTGGATTCGCTTGTCCTTGCACGAATCGCCGGTGTTCCAGCGCATGAAGGACGAAGGCCGTATCTCCAAGGCCCCCTTGCGTGAGGCCTATGGCCAGTGGCGCTATGTGAAACTCGGCATTGCCGCCATGTTCGGCATCATCGCCGGCCAGGCTACCTTGTGGTACACGGCCAATTTCTATTCCCTGTATTTCCTCACCCAGACCATGCAGGTCGACAGCCTCGATGCGACCTTGATGCTGGGCGTGGCCGTGGCCCTGGCGGTGCCGTTTAACGTCATCTTCGGGGCCTGGTCCGACCGCATCGGGCGCAAGCCGTTCTTTGTGCTGGGCTGTCTGCTGGCGGCGGTGCTGTATTTCCCGATCTTCCACGGTATTTCCCACTACGCCAACCCGGCTCTGGATGCCGCGCGCAAGGCCACCCCGGTGCATGTGGAGGCAGATGCGGCCACCTGTGCGTTCCAGTTCAATCCGGTAGGCACGGCCGATTTCACCCGTTCCTGCGATATTGCCAAGTCGATCCTGGCCCAGCATCACGTCAGCTACGACACCCGGCCTTTGG
>CAYRJS010000201.1:3336-5184 GCA_964424535.1 uncultured Aquimonas sp. | reverse complement strand
GCGATTTTTTCGACCGGGTTGCCGCCGAGGCTGCGCAGTTCCGGGTTACTGAAGATGTCCCGCAGGCTGGCCCGGCCATGGTCGGCTACCGGGATCCAGGGTTCGTCGATCAGGTTGAATCGGTTTTCCATGCTTCCTCCCTTCATGACTTGAGAACGCGATAACCCAGGTCATCGCGGTATTCGAGTGTGTGCTTGTCATGCACCGGTACGCCATCCACACCGCGCAAGGTGCTGGTTTCATCAACCAGGGCAATGCGAAGCAGGCTTTCATCACCTTTCCAGCTCGGATCGCCCAGATAGAAGCAGTGGCCGAAGCCGCGCTTTTCGAGTGTATGGCGGTCCAGTGCTTTTGGGGCATCGTGAATGCGGACGGGTACCTGCTGTGTCATGAGGCGCGCGGTCAGCACCTTCCATTCCGGGCGTGACAAGGCATGACGGGCGTGTGGCAACTGCAGGGTGCTGCCATCCAGCAGGGTGAGTCGCGTTTTGCCCGTATCAGTGTCGGTCTGCAGATTGCGCAGCAGCAGGACTTCTGCGCTATCGGTTTCGCTGTAGCGGGTGGGCGGGTTGGTGTCGGAGCGGACGTTGCCTTCTTCGGCCAGACTGAGGTTGGCGAGCTGACGCATGCCCTCGCGGCCGATCTTGCCGCGCTTGTCGCCGTGTTCCAGCTCGTGCAGCCAACGCGACAGAGGTTCAACCTCATCACGGTCCGCGTAGGTCTGGTTGATCAGACTACGGATGTCGTCTGGCAGGGTTGCCTGCGTGCGGTTTTGCCAGACTTCCAGACTGCGGCAAAGCACGTAGGGGGCATAGACGTAGGCCGAAGCACCGAAGGCGCTGAACGGTTGCTCTGTGGCCTGCTCAAGATCGGGTGCCAGCAGCCAGGCTTCCGCGCGTGCCGTTGCCGGACGTGGCGTATCGTCGTGTCGCCAGAGCCGACCCAAGCGCTGCAGGACCATATCAGTGGGAGCGAAGCGGGTGACGAGAAAATCGGCGTCCAGATCGAGCGACTGCTCCAGCACCTGGGTGCCAACGAGGATGCGGCCACGAGCGCTGCGCTCGGCATGGCCATCCTTGCCAAAGAGATGCGTCCAGTACGCTTCCAGCCGTTCGCGGTCTGTGACGGTGAAGCGGGAGTGCAGCAGGCCGCAACCCACGCCGATTTCCGTAGCGCGGGCTGCCAGATCGAGATAGCGGGTTTGCGCTTCGGCGACGGTGTTTTCGATCCAGAGCACCTGCTGGCCTTCGCTGGCGCGCTTGAGGGTTTCTTCAATGGCCGCTTCGGTCCTGCCCTGCAGGGTGATGCTGACGGTGCGCGATGCATTGGCCGGCAAGGCGATTTCAGTCGGGCTGCCCTGTTCTGGCACCGAGGTGAGCAATGGGTAGGCATCACCCGTCAGCGGCGTAGCGAGGATTTCCGCACGCCGGGCCTGATTGAGCGTGGCGCTGAGGATGATGACGGTGCAGCCGAGTTCCCGTAGCAGGGCGACGAGAGCGTCCAGCAGAGTGCCGGTGTAGGCGTCGTAGCTGTGTACTTCATCCAGTACCACGACTTTACCGGCCAGACCGAAGGCTCGCACAAAACCATGCTTCACGTGCATGGCAGCCATCAGCGCCTGATCAATGGTGCCGACGGCGAAGGGAGCCAGCAGGCCGCGCTTGGCATGATTGAACCAGGCGCCACCAGGTCGGCCTTCCTCACCCATCTCGGTTTGCTGCAGCCAGGCCTTGCCGTGCAGCAGCAAGGCGCGATGCGAATCATCCGGGGCGAGAACGGCTTCCAGAAACTGGCTGACGCGCTCGTGGATCTTGTTGGAGGTGAGCTGGGTGGGCAGGGCGAAGTAGA
>CAYRJS010000201.1:0-3236 GCA_964424535.1 uncultured Aquimonas sp. | reverse complement strand
TGTCCAGAGCCGATCCAGTCGGCCACGGACGTAAGACCGGCTACCGCTCGCGCCTGCGCTGCAGATTCCAGTTCCGGCCAGTCGGCCTGCAGGACTTCCTTGAGGTGCTCCACCAGTGCTACCCGCTGGGCTTGCCATTCAGGACCGCCAAAGATTTCATCCCGTGCTCGCTTGCCGGCAACCGGTGGCGAAAAACCGTGGTGCATGCCGAGGATTTCGGGGATGTGTTCCGGCACATCCATGGCGCGTGCGGCGACCTGACTGGTTCCGGCATGGCCGCCCCATTGGCTTTCCAGTGCAGGCGAATTCGGAAGAACTGGCCAACCTTCAACATCTTCGGTGCAGGCTCGACGCAATTTTTCATAGAACGTTGGACTGACCTTGCCAATATCGTGGCAAGCGGCCACCAGTTCACTGCCGGTTGGAAACAAGCGATGCCTCAGTGCGGGCGGGTAACGTGCAATCAGTGCTTTGGCTACTTCTCCAACGATGCGACAGTGCACTGGAACCATATGGCCAGGCCCCTTGCCGCCATGGGCGAGTAGAACAGTTTTTGCCGGGCAGTCCATATATGCGATGGGGCGAGGGACCTGATTCGTTGTATGAGCGCGCCGCATTGGATCCCCCCGCGATAGCCGTTGACGACATGATGTGGATGTTGGTTGGTGTAGATAACCATAACGCTGTCTCACCAGATGAGACGCAGTCCATTTCTCGGGAACCTTTTTCGCGCTGCTGCATCTGCCGGCCATCAATCCTGCAATGTCGGAGGTATCTGATGCTGGGCCGTGATGTGATTGTCCTGAATGAGCTGTGTGACGTGACTGTGGTGCTTCACGATGGCTGCGGTGATGTGTCGTTCTGCCGGGTTTTGGTTCTGGGCTCGCAAGCGCTTGGGTGCAGTGACATACTGCCCAGGAAGGCGCAGGGGGAAGTTTGGTGAGTGTAAGCAGGGACACAGTTGCGATTGATTTTTCGGTGCTCGATGATGCTGCGCTGGTCGCGCAGATCCGGAGCGGTGAGCGCGAGGCTTTTCGGCATCTGATGCAGCGCTGCAACCAGCGCGTCTATCGCGTGCTGCGCGGTGTTCTCGATGATGAAAGCGAGATCGAGGATGTAATGCAGGAGGCCTACGTCAAGGTTTTTGAAAAGCTTGACGGCTTTCGTGGCGAGGCATCGCTGGCTACCTGGGTGTGCCGCATTGCCCTCAATGAAGCCTTTGCCCGCTTGCGCAGAAGACGTCCGAGCGTGGACATCGAAACCTTGGATGAAGGTCCGTTTGACATGGCCAATGTCATCAGCTTTCCGCGTCGCGGTACCGACAATGATCCTCTGGCTGATACGGCGCGCCAGGAATTGCACAAGGTGCTGGAGCAGGCGGTAAGCCAGCTTCCACCGGCGTTTCGCAGTGTTTTTTTGTTGCGCGAGGTGGAGGGGTGTTCCATTGAAGAAACGGCTGATTTGCTGGCCATTCGCGGTGAAACCGTGAAGACCCGCCTGCACCGGGCCAAGCGTTTGTTGCGCCAGATGTTGCAAGAGCGCGCCGAATCGGTACTGGGTGGCACTTTTCCATTTATGGGTCGACGTTGCGAGCGGGTTACCGATGCCGTCTTGTTGCGCCTGGCCGAACGCTGGACCTTCGACAACTGATTTTTCGAATCATCTGGAATCATTCCCATGCTCAAGTACGTTTTGCTTATTTTTCTCATCGGCGCATCGGGCGGGCTTTATATGGCCACTCGCGTGTTGCGCGGTCGTCTGGCGCCCTGGATGATCTCCGCCTTGCACGCGCTGTTTGGTGCCACTGGCCTGTCGCTGCTGATCATTGCCATCCTCAAGGAGGAACTCAGTGGTCTGCCGGTGATTGCCTTGGGGGTGTTGACGATCACTGCTTTGCTAGGCTTCTTCCTGGCCTCGATCCACCTCAATAAGCGGGTGGCGCTCAAGCATTACGTATTTATCCACGCCAGTTTTGCGATTACCGGCGTGACCTTGCTGATCCTGGCGATCCTGCTGCCATGAAGCAGCCGCTGCACCCGGCTCTGGTGCACTTTCCCGTGGCCTGCTGGACGCTGGCTACGGTGATGGACGTGCTTGGCGTGTGGGGAACGCCCTGGTCGTTGTGGTTGTCGGCATTTGCCTTGCTGACAATCGGCTGTGGCATTGGTTTGCTGGCAGCGGCGGCAGGATTTTACGAGTTGTCGCGTTTGCCCGATGAACACCCGGCACTGGATGATGCTTCGCGCCACATGATGCTGGCTTTGGGCGCCTGGGTGGCGTTTGCCACCAGTCTGTTCCTGCGTTTGGATGGCACCACGCCGATTCCACCCGGTACCGTGGCCCTGATCGCCAGCGGCGTGGGTTTCCTGTTGCTGGTTGGGGCCGGGCATATGGGCGCTCGACTGGTTTATGTGCACGGCGTTGGCCACAGGCCCTGAGATGACAAGGCCCCGCACATGCGGGGCCTTGTCGCGAGTTTGACACCAACAATTTACGTCAGTCCGCGTCCTTGTACGCATCCACCGGGATGCAGGCGCAGAAGACGTTCTTGTCACCGTGTACGTTGTCCACGCGCCCGACTGGTGGCCAGTATTTGGACTGGCGCAGGCTGGCGAGCGGGAAGGCAGCCAGTTCGCGCGGGTAGCCATGTTCCCAGGTGCTGGCGCTGACAGCGGCAGCGGTGTGGGGAGCGTGCTTGAGCGGGTTGTCCTCGCGGTCCAGTTCGCCACGCTCGATCTGGCGGATTTCCTCGCGGATCTGGATCATGGCGTCGATAAAACGGTCCAGTTCACTCAGCGATTCGGATTCGGTTGGTTCCACCATCAAGGTGCCGGGCACCGGGAAACTCAGGGTTGGAGCATGGAAACCGAAGTCGATCAGGCGCTTGGCCACATCCTCGGCGCTGATGCCGGTCTCTTTTTCCAGCGGGCGCAGATCGAGGATGCACTCGTGGGCGACGAGCTGGTTGCGACCGGTGTAAAGGGTGGGGTAGTGCGGTTCCAGGCGGCGGGAGACGTAATTGGCTGCCAGCATCGCAACCTGGGTGGCGCGGCGCAGGCCATCGGCACCCATCAGCGCGATATACATCCAGCTGATCGGCAGGATGCTGGCGCTGCCGTGGGTGGCCGCTGACACCATCGCGCCCTGACGCTCATCGCCTTTCGAAACCGGGTAGGCACGCGGCAGGAAGGGTGCCAGATGCGACTTGGCGGCACAGGGACCCACGCCGGGGCCGC
>CAYRJS010000200.1:0-5191 GCA_964424535.1 uncultured Aquimonas sp. | reverse complement strand
CCGGGCCATGCCAGCGCCGCAGGGCCAGACTCATGCCGCCGCCGCAAATTCCGGCGGCATCGGCGCTGCCATCCAGTGACACGGTCAGGGTCTGCTGTTCGCCGCCGGTTGCCAGCATCTGGCGCGCCTGTGCGATCACGCGGGCTTCCATGGCCCCGCCACCGACGCTGAAGTGGATGGCATCGGTCTGGATCAGCATGCGGGCCTGACGTTTGCGCGGGGTGGAGCCATGCGTGGTCAGGACGCTGGCCACCACCACCGCCTGGCCTTGGTTCAATACTTCGGCCAGACGCGCAAACAGCGCCTCATCCACGACGTACCGCCTGGATGGCGCGATGGATCGCTTCCGGTGTCGCCGGTACGGCCAGTTCCACCCGGCGCGGATCATCGGCAAAAGCCGCCACTGCAGCCCGGATCGCCTCACGCGCGGAAATCGCCAGCATCAAGGGCGGCTCGCCCACGGCCTTGCTGCCGTAGACGGCCGAGGTCACGGGTTTTTCTCGAGCGTACAAGGCCACATGAAATTCCTCCGGCACCTCGCCCAGGGTCGGGATCTTGTAGGTGCTGGGGGCATCAGTCAGAAAACGCCCATCGGCGGCAAAGCGCAATTCCTCGCAGGTCAGCCAACCCAGACCCTGGACGAAACCGCCTTCGATCTGGCCCCGGTCGATGACCGGATTGAGCGACTGGCCGACGTCGTGGAGGATGTCCACACGGAGCAAACGCTGCACCCCGGTATCACCATCAACCTCCACCTCGCTCACGGCTGCGCCAAAGGCAAAGTAATAAAACGGATTGCCCTGGCCGGTTTCCGGATCCCAGCTCAGGCCCGGGGTGGCGTAATAGCCCGTGGTCGACAGGCTCACGCGGCGGGCGTAGGCAGCCTGCACCACGGTGGTGAAATCCAGCATCGTTTCCGGCTGGGATTGCAAAAACACACCGTCATCGGCAAACACCACATCCTCGCTCTCGCCCTGGAGCAGTTCGGCCGCGACCGGGCGCAGGCGTGCCAGCAGGATATCGCAGGCATTCTTGACGGCATGGGCGTTGAGGTCCGAGCCGGTACTGGCGGCAGTAGCCGAGGTATTGGGCACCTTGTCGGTACTGGTCGGGGTAATGCGCAAACGTGCCAGCGACACGCCCAGGGTGCGCGCCGCCGTGCCCAGTACCTTGGTATGCAAACCCTGGCCCATCTCGGTGCCGCCGTGGTTGAGCTGGATGCTGCCATCGGTATAGATGTGCACCAAAGCCCCGGCCTGGTTGTATTCGGTCTTGTTGAAGGAAATGCCGAACTTGATCGGGGTGATGGCCAGGCCGCGCTTCACGTGGCGATGAGCGGCATTGAACCGGGCAACGGCCTGTTGGCGGGCCAGAAAATCACTGCGTTCCAGAGCCTGCGCCCAGAGCCGGTCCATATCGTTGTCGGCCACCACCTGACCGTAGTGGGTGGTGTTGCGATCGGGCACCTGATCGGGTCGATAGAAATTGCGTTGCCGCACCTCGTGGGCCGGCAGGCCCAGATGCCGGGCCAGTTGTTCAAGGACTTCTTCGCCGGCGACCACGCCCTGCGGTCCGCCAAAGCCGCGAAAGGCCGTGTTGGAGGGCACATGGGTCTTGCAGATATGCCCGACCACGCGCAGGTTCGGGCAGAAATAGGCGTTGTCGATATGCACCATGGCGCGCGAGAGCACCGCCGGAGACAGGTCACAGCTCCAGCCGCCATTGGCGTACAACTCCATCGTCAGCGCCCGGAGCGTGCCATCGCGGTCCGCACCCACGCGCCAGCGCGCGAGAAAGTCATGGCGCTTGCCGGTCATGTGCATATCCAGCCCGCGTTCGAGCTTGATCCGCACCGGTCGACCGGTCAGCCAGGTGGCCAGGGCGGCGACCGCGGCATAGGGATTGGCCTGGGATTCCTTGCCCCCGAAACCACCGCCCATGCGCAAGGAACGACACACCACGCGATTGGCGGCGATGCCCAGAACATGGGCCACCACATGCTGGGTTTCGCTGGGATGCTGGGTGGAGGAAACCACCTGCACCATGCCTTCCGAATCCAGACTGGTCCAACTGGCCTGGGTTTCCAGATAGAAGTGTTCCTGGCCACCGATCACCAGCTCGCCTTCCAGCACCACCGGGGCCTGCGCCAGGGCCGCATCGACATCGCCACGCACGATGCGGCTGGCCGGCATATGGAACGAGTTGGCGGCCATGGCCGCGGCGATATCCGGAATCGCCGGCAAGGGTTCGTAATCGACCACGACCTTGGCTGCGGCCAGGCGCGCCGCATCCTCGGTTTCGGCCACGATCCAGGCCACCGATTGACCGTGGAAGGACACCTCGTCATCGGCGATCACCGGCTCGTCTTCGAGAATCGCCCCGGAGTTGTTCTTGCCCGGAATATCCCGCGCCGTCAGCACCCTGACCACGCCCGGCATGGCTTGCGCCACCGTGGTGTCGATGTGCAGAATCCGCGCATGGGCGTGCGGAGCACAGACCGGCCACAGGCTCAACTGGCCAGCCGGAGGGTGTTGCTCATCGACATAGACCGCGCGTCCGGTGACATGCCCGACCGCACTTTCGTGCAGGATCCGCACCGGGGCCTGGGTGTCGTCGGCAAATTCATGCAACAGATTCATGGCGTGGCCTCCACCGCGAATTTCTCGCGCACAAAGCGCGCAAACAGGCTTGCACACAAGGCCCGTCGATACTCGGCACTGGCACGATGGTCGGACAAGGGCGTGAACGCCTGCTCCAGGGCCGCACACGCGGCCGCCACCGCAGGGCCATCAAGACGATGGCCGGTGAGCATCACTTCCACCGCCGTGGCCCGGATCGGCGTGGCCGCAACCCCGCCATAGGCCAGACGCGCGTGGTGCACCACGCCGGCCTCGTCACAGACCAGAACAAAGGCCGCGGCGACGATGCTGATGTCATCGGTCTGGCGCTTGGCGACCTTGTAGAAACCCTGCACCCGATCATCCCGGCGTGGCAGGGTGACAGCCACGATGATTTCATCAGGCCTGCGCGCGGTCTTGCGGTAATCGAGGAAAAATCCATCCAGGGCCAGTTCCCGCCGACCCTGCGGACCCACACATTCGACCGTGGCATCCAAGGCCAGCAACACCGGTGGCAAATCACCAATGGGCGAGGCCGAACCCAGGTTGCCGCCGATGGTGGCGCGGTTGCGCACCTGGCGCGCGGCAAACCAGGGCAGCAATTCATCCAGAGCTGGAAACAGGCCGGCCAGCTCGCGCTCGATCCGGCTCAGGGGTACCCCGGCACCGATCCGCACCCGATCGGCTTGTACCTCGATCTGCTGCAAGGCGGCGATGCGATCCAGGGCGATCAGGGTGGGTGCCACGGTCTGGTGCCGGCTCAGGTTTACACCCAGATCGGTACCGCCGGCAAAAAACACCGCCTCGGGATGGGCCTGCTTGAGGGCCACGGCTTCGGCCAGGGTGGCCGGATTGTGGAAATCACCGACCTGGACACTGGTCAGAGGCGGGCGCGATGCAGTCTGCAATGCGGTGAAACGATCCGGCCAATCTACAACCCCGCGCAAGGTAGTGGTGGCATCGCGAATCGGGCGATAGCCGGTACAGCGGCACAGATTGCCCTCGGTAGTGCAGTCGGTCAGTTCGCCCTCGTGCAGACCGGCGAACAGGCTCATCACGATCCCCGGGGTGCAGTAGCCACACTGGGAACCGGCCTGGTCGACCATGGCCTGCTGCACCGGATGCAGAACCTCACCCTCGGCCAGGGTTTCCACCGTCAACACTTCGCGTCCGGCCAGGGTCCCTATCGGCAGCAGGCAACTGTTGACGGCGACAAAGCGCGAGCCATGTTCGCCATCGGCCTCGACCAGAACCACGGTGCAGGCCCCGCAATCGCCATCGCCGCAGCCTTCCTTGGTGCCGGTGTAGTGGTGGGCGCGCAACCAGCGCAACAAGGATTGCCGGGGCGGGGCATCGTCCAGGGCACAGGTTTGCCCGTTGAGTTGAAAAGATACGCTGCTCATGCCGTGAGGGTACGCCAGCAACGGAGCAAGGAAAAGGCGGGAGCGCATGGACAACGACGCAGGCGCATTTTGCTCCGCGGATTTTCGCCTGCATCGACCTGATGCCCAACTTGTTGCAGACTCTAGGCAAACCACTACGTCAGCAAATCGCCATGCACACGCCCCCTGCCCTCGATCCGGCCCTGGCCGAGCTGTTGCGCACCATGCCCAAGGCCGAGCTGCATATCCATATCGAGGGCTCGCTCGAACCGGAAATGATCTTCACCCTGTCGCAGCGCAATGGCGTGGCCATTCCGTATCCGAACGTGGAAGCCCTGCGGGCCGCGTATGCCTTCACCGATCTGCAGAGCTTCCTCGATATCTACTACGCCGGGGCCAGCGTGCTGATCACCGAGCAGGATTTTTTCGACATGGCCTGGGCTTATTTCCAGCGCGCTCACGCCGACCACATCACTCGTGCCGAGATCTTCTTCGATCCGCAAACCCATACCGAACGCGGGGTGCCGATGGCCAACGTGATCCACGGCCTGCACCGCGCCTGCCTCCGTGCCGGCAACGAGCTGGGCATTTCGGCTGCCTTGATCCTGTGCTTTTTGCGCCATCTGTCCGAAGACGCCGCCCTGGCCACGCTGGAACAGGCGCTGCCGTTTCGCCAGTACTTCATCGGCGTGGGCCTGGATTCAAGTGAACTCGGCCATCCACCGGAAAAATTTGCCCGCGTGTTCGCCAAGGCCCGCGAACTGGGCCTGCACGTTGTGGCCCACGCCGGTGAAGAAGGCCCGCCCGACTACATCTGGAGCGCGCTCGATGTCCTGCAGGCCGAACGCATCGATCATGGCGTGCAGTGCCTCAAGGATCCGGCCCTGGTCACGCGCCTGGTGGCCGAACGCATCCCGCTGACCGTCTGCCCGCTATCGAACGTGAAACTGTGCGTGTTCGCGGACATGAGCCAGCACAACCTGCGCGAACTGCTCGATGCCGGCCTGGTGGCGATGATCAATTCCGATGACCCGGCCTATTTTGGCGGCTACCTCAACCAGAACTATCTTGAGACCTTTGCCGCACTCGGCCTGGATGCCAGCCACGCCTACCGTCTGGCCCGCAACAGCTTCGAGGCCAGTTTTGCTTCCGCGCAGGAAAAGGCCGCCGACATCGCAGCCCTGGATGCCC
>CAYRJS010000199.1:0-5199 GCA_964424535.1 uncultured Aquimonas sp. | reverse complement strand
ACATGGCCATAGGAGGCCAGGACCTGAAAATCCTTGCCGAGGTATTTGTTGATCGTCTTGGCCTTGGCGGGCGACTCGACGATAAGCAGGTTCTTGGGCATGTCGCCTTCTTGTAGGTTCAGATGGCCGAAATGGCCGTGCATTGGAGCACGCCAGTATCGTGCCCTTTTCTAGTCAAACCATGCAGCGGCCCAGGCTGTCAAGCACGGGCATCAGTGGCACCAGTCGGGCATGCTGCTCAAGCCGGCCTTGTCGGTGCAGTACCAGATGGCGTCGTATGGATCGAATTCAACCAGGAACTGGCGTTCGACGGTGCCGCTCACAGGCGCCATCCAGACCGAAATGCCGCAAAAACCCGGTTCGAACTCACCCAGCACGATACGGTTGATGGCGCCATCGGCGTAATCCTGTGGCTGGCCAAACCCGTCACTGTTCTGGTCGGGGCAGTGCCCGGTCGCCTCGAAATGGTCTTGCACCTGATCGCGCAACTCATCCAGGGGGGCCTCGATCTGCACGGCCTGGGCGCGGGTCAGGTAATCCTGGTAGGCCGGGATGGCGATGGCGGCGACGATGCCCAGCACAAAGACCAGAAACAGCATCACCATGGCCACGACAAAGGCGATCAGGCAACCACCCAGACCGCGTGCCTGGCGCTCGGGGTGATCGGTATAGGCCCATTTGTCGACCACCTGCGTACCGGCCACCAGATCGTGCAGGGCCTGTTTGTCGCGGGTGAAGGCGGCCATCAAAAAGCCGATGTAAAGGCTCAGGTAGGACAGGGCGGCGGCAAACCAGCGGCCCAGGGCGTGGGCAAAGCTCAGACGCTGGCCATTGCGGTCGACCACCTTGATGCCCAGGGCCATCTTGCCCACGGTGGCCTGTTGGCCGGAGCTTTCCATCAGGGAGTAATACAGCCCGGCAGCGAGGTAATACAGCAACGCCATGCCTAAATAGACAAACACGAAGACGGTGGAAATCTCATCCTGCTTCCCAGTTTCAATGGCGATGAATTCGCTCATCAGGCCGCTACCAAGGAGCACCACCAGGAAGATGGCGTAAAAACCGGCACTGAGGATCAACTGGTCCAGAAACAGTGCCGCCCAGCGGCGCAGGAAGCCGGCCTGCACCACGTCCTGTGGTTCCGGCGCCGGGTTCTCTTGTTGATCCAGATCGAGCCACTGCTCTGTCATGTCAGGTCACATTCCTAGGCAGCGGTATCAGGTTGGCTGCATCAGTCGTTCGCAAATATCAATGCACGGGTTCGTCTTCGTCCTGGAACATGAAGCTCTCCATCCAGGCATAGGCGGCTTCCTGCCCGGGCTGGCCGAACAGCACCATCAGTACGACCCACTTGAGGTCATCCAGGCTGACTTCGTCCTGATCCAGGGCCAGGGCGCGTTCGACCACGCGCTCATGCTGGGTGGCATCGAGCACGCCATTTTCACGCAGGAACATCAGCAGGCCACGGCAGTCCGCGTCCAGGCGTTCCATTTCCTGTTCGACGTACACGCGCACCGGCACCGCGCGCAGAACCAGCTCACGCTCGGGTTCGAAATCGGCACGCTGGGCCGCCAGGGCATCAAGCCAATCAAACGCCTTGGCCACCGCGGTTGGCTGAAAGCCGGCCTGGATCACGCCCGCCTGCAGGCTCTCGCGGTCAGTCAATACGTCCGGATCGTCGTAGAAATAGTGCTCGAACAGGTACAGCAATACGTCCAGCAAGGTTTTCTTCCTCTGCCTGGCCCGCAACAGCGAGCCCAACCTGAAACCTCAGACCGGTCGCAGCGCATAGCGTCCATGCGCGGCCACCACATGCCCGTCCAGCTCCATGAGCAGCAGCATGGAGGATAGGGTTTCCACCGTCAACCCGGTGCGCCGGGCCAATTCATCAATGGCGACCGGGTCATGGCCCAGGGCCGCGCGCAAGCGCTGGTAGTCGGGATCCTCCACCGGCCCGGGAGCCGCCGGGACCACAGGTGCGGGATCGGATTCGACTTCAAGCCGGCCGCGCAGGACATCTGCCAGTTGGGTCGCCTGGGGTGCCAGGGCGGTGGTGATTTCCGGCACCGTCTCGACCAGGGTTGCGCCGTCGCGGATCAGTCGATGGCAACCCTTGGCCAGGGGATTGTGGATCGAGCCGGGCAGGGCAAAGACCTCGCGCCCGGCCTCGGCGGCCTGACGGGCGGTGATCAGGGCACCGCTGCGCTGGGCCGCTTCGACCACCAGGGTTCCCAGGCTCAGGCCGGCAATGATGCGATTGCGCTGGGGGAAATGTTCCCGCCGTGGCGATGTGCCTGGAGGGTATTCGCTGATGATCGCACCCTGGTTCTCGATAGCCTCGGCCAGGGCCCGGTTGCGGGCCGGGTAGGTCTGATCCAGGCCGGTCGCCACCACCGCGATGGTGGGCTTGCCGGCATCCAGGGCAGCGCGATGCGCGGCTGCGTCGATGCCATCGGCCAGGCCACTGGTGATGATCAGGCCGGAACGCGCCAGGTCACGGGCAAAATCACGGGCGTTGGCACGTCCGCCTTCGGTGGGGTTGCGGCTGCCGACGATGGCAATCTGGGCAAACCACAACCAGCTCGGATCACCGGCGATAAACAGGGCTGCAGGTGCCCGTGGTGTGCGTTGCAAGAGTTCGGGATAATCCGGATCCGTACAGGTCAGCAGGTGATGGCCGGGCTGTTCCAGCCAGGCCCGGTCGGCCGCCAATGCGGTCAAATCCGGTTCCTGCAGCCAGGCATTTGCCGCTGCCGGCACTTCAGCCTGGCGCAATTCAGCCGGGCTGGCCGCAGCTACCGCTTCGATCGAACCCAGTCGCTCCAGCAAACGACGGATGCCGGCGGCACCCAAAGCCGGGGCGCGGATCAACCGAAGCCAGGTATCGAGACTGTTCGGGATCATGCGTCGAAAAACAGCAGCAGGTGATCGGGACGCAAGCCAACGTCATTCCGGCTTGCGCGGCAGGGTGTGCCGCGCAAGCCGGATACAGACGTCAAAGCCGATCAGGGGCGTCGAGCCGATCACCCAGTTGCAGGGGTCGGATGCCATCCATGACCAGACCGTAGCTCATCTTGTCGAAAGTGCGGAAAATCATGACATGTCCAACGAATTCATCGGGCAGGGCCACCTTGTTCTTGCTCATGTTGGCCGCCATCCGACGCTTGTGGCGCACGTCATCGCGCACCAGCTCGCCCTGGTGCCAGATCGAATAGACCTGGCCGTTTTCCACCTGATCCCGGGCCCCGGCGGAAATCGCGACCACATCGTAACGACCACCGAACTGAAGGTGATCGGTCAAGGCCAGGATGCGGCCATTGGCCGGAATGCTGGCCGGTGCATGGGGATAGAAGTTCAGATCGAAGGGGAAGGCTTCATAGGGCAACAGCAGATCGCCCTTGCGCACTTCGTAACCTTCCGGGGCCACCAGCACGGTGGCCGGATCGCCGTCATGGGTGACATGGCCCTGGGCCACCTCGACCACTTCCCAGCCCAGGAAGTCAAAGCGCTTCTTGCTGATGAAATGCTGGGACCAGCGGATCGAATTGCTGGTCGGCTCGGCCCCGTTCTCCATGCTCCACTTGTCGCGTCGCAGGATCGGCTCGCGCTCCGGATGACGCTCGCTGGCGATCGGCATCACCGCATAGCGCAAGGTGGGACGCACGATGGAAACGCGGTCGCCCGGGGCAAAGTGGCTGTTGCGCACGTACACGACCTGGCCACTGGCACTGCGCAGGCGGCTTTCTTCCAGTCCGAGCACATACGGCAAGGCCTGGTATTCTTCCTCGTCCAGAACGTGCTGGTTGGTCAGGAAGTCCTGCACCTCGGCCAGCGGCACGGTCGGGATCGGCAGAGCTTCGGCCCGGACCTGGGGCGAAAGTCGCGTGACACCCAGGGCAGGCTGGCCCTGACCCAGATAGGCCAGACTGAGCACATCACCGGGATAGATCAGGTGCGGGTTCTCAATCTGCGGGTTGGCCTGCCAGATCTCCGGCCACAACCACGGTTCGTTCAGGAACCGTTTGGCGATGTCCCACAAGGTGTCACCCTTCTTGACCACATAGGTCTCCGGGTGATCGGCTCGCAGCTCGACTGCGATAGCACCACTGACGAAGACGAATAAAGCGGTCGCGCAAATTGCAAGTAATTTTTTAAGCATGGCGTCCATCTGCCTGATTCCCCACGCAGGTTTGTCCCCTGAAGCTGGGTGGAATATAACGGAAATT
Source organism: uncultured Aquimonas sp. (assembly GCA_964424535.1). GTDB lineage: Bacteria > Pseudomonadota > Gammaproteobacteria > Xanthomonadales > Xanthomonadaceae > Denitratimonas. The sequence continues at coordinate 973 of CAYRJS010000199.1, read as the reverse complement.
GTGGCCGAAGCGAAACTATTGCAACATAAATGGCTAAAATGAAGAGCCTGTGGTCTGTCGATCGGCCTGAACCGCCGCCTTGCAATTGCCACTTCTTGCCCCATTGTCAATGACATGAGCCTGCTTCCGATCCTTGAATACCCTGATCCGCGCCTGCGCACCGTGGCGCGCGAAATCGACCCGTCCGAGCTGGATGACAGCTTTCGTGCGCACGTGGCTGACATGTTCGAAACCATGTACGCCGCCCCGGGCATCGGCCTGGCCGCCAGCCAGGTGGACGATCACCGTCGCTTCATGGTCATCGACATTTCCGACACGCACGACGAGCGCCGGGTCTTCATCAATCCCCGCATCCTGTCGCGCGAAGGCGAACAGGTGTGCCAGGAAGGCTGCCTGTCGGTGCCCACGATCCATGCCGATGTAACCCGGTCGGAAAAGATCGTGGTCCAGGCCCTGGATGAATTCGGCCAGTCTTTCGAACTGCCCGCCGATGGCTTGCTGGCGGTCTGCATCCAGCACGAGATGGATCACCTGCTGGGCAAGCTGTTCATCGACTACCTGTCACCGCTGAAGCGGGAAATGGTCAAGCGCAAACTGGCCAAGCTGCGCCGCAGCGCCGCCTGAGTCATACCCGGCCGGCATCATCACCATGGGCCTGAAACTGCTGTTTGCCGGCACCCCCGAGTTTGCCGTGCCGATGCTGGACGTGGCCTTGGCGCACGATCAGGTGTTGGCGGTGCTGACCCAGCCTGATCGCCCAGCCGGACGCGGACGCCAGCCCCAAGCCAGTCCGGTCAAGCGCCTGACCCTGGAACACGCAGTGCCGGTACTGCAGCCGGCCACACTGCGCGATGAGGCCATCCAGGCCCAGCTGCGCGTCCTGGCTCCGGATCTGCTGGTGGTGGTGGCCTACGGCCTGATCCTGCCTCAGGCCGTGCTCGATATTCCTCGCTTCGGGGTCTGGAATGTGCAC
>CAYRJS010000198.1:1632-5205 GCA_964424535.1 uncultured Aquimonas sp. | reverse complement strand
GAGTCTTCGCCGCGATCCATGAAGTACTCGCCCATGGTGCAGCCCGAGTAGGCACTGATGTACTGCATCGCCGCCGATTCGGAGGCAGTAGCAGCGACCACCACGGTGTGTGCCAAGGCGCCGTTTTCTTCCAGCCGGCGCACGATGTTGGCCACGGTGGACGCCTTCTGGCCGATGGCCACGTACACGCACTTGACGCCGGTGCCCTTCTGGTTGATCACCGCGTCGAGGGCCACGGCGGTCGGGCCGGTCTGGCGGTCACCGATGATCAGGTCGCGCTGGCCGCGACCGATCGGGATCATGGAGTCGACCGACTTGTAGCCGGTCTGGACCGGCTGGTCGACCGACTTGCGCCAGATCACGCCGGGGGCCACGCGCTCGACCGGAGCGGTCAGGTTGGCATTGATCGGACCCTTGCCGTCGATCGGCTCACCCAGGGCATTGACCACGCGGCCCAGCAGTTCCGGGCCGACCGGCACGGAAAGAATCTGACCAGTGGTCTTGGCCACGTCGCCTTCGCGCAGGTGTTCGTAGTCGCCCAGAACCACGGCGCCGACCGAGTCGCGCTCCAGGTTGAGGGCCAGGGCGAAGGTGTTGCCGGGCAGTTCGATCATTTCGCCCTGCATGGCGTCGGCCAGGCCGTAGATGCGCACGATGCCGTCGGAGACCGAGGTCACCGTGCCTTCATTGCGGGCTTCCGCGGAAAGCGGGGCCGTCTCGAGGCGGTGCTTGATCCGGTCGCTGATTTCAGACGGGTTGAGCTGGGTTTGCATGGGTATGTCCCTGGTTTCCGGCGCGGGCGCCGAATGGGTTCAAAGGAAATTCTTTACTGGGCCAAGGTGCTGCGCAGGCGTTCCAGTTTGCCGCGCACCGAGCCATCAATGACGATATCGCCGGCGTCGATCACGGCACCACCGATCAGGCTGGCGTCGATTTTGCGGGCCAAGGCGATGTCACGTCCGAAACGACGGCGCAGTGCCGCCATGATCGAGTCGACTTCGGCCTCGTCCAAAGCCACCGCCGAGGTCACGGTAACCTTGACCACCTGCTCGGACTCGGCCCGGGCCTGCTCGAACAACTGCGAGATTTCCGGCAGTAACGACAGTCGGTCGTAGCTCTCCAGCACCCGCAGGAACTGGCTGAACTCCGGATCCGAGCCGGTCTCGGGCGAAAGCAGGGTGACCGCAGTCTCCGCGTCCATCGACGGACTCGAAAGCACAGCCTTCACGCCGGCAGCGGCGGCCACTTCCGCGGCAAAGCCGAGCAGCTGCGACCAGGCCTGCAGGCACTGGCGCTCGCTCGCCAGCAGAAAAGCGGCGCGGGCATACGGACGGGCGAGAGTCAGGGCGGTGGACATGTCAGACCTCGATCAAAGCTGTGCCGCCAGTTCATCCAGCAGCGCCTTCTGCGCGCTGGCGTCGATCTGGCTGCGAATCAGTTTTTCCGCCCCGGTCACGGCCAGGTCGGCCACCTGACGGCGCAGTTCTTCCTTGGCCCGGAAGGTGGCTGATTCGATTTCATCCAATGCCATGGCCTTTTGCTGCTCGGCCTCGATGATGGCGTCGTGCTTGGCCTTTTCGATCAACTGCGTCGCCCGGGCATTGGCCTGGTCGATGATCTGGTTGGCGTTGGTACGCGCCTCACGCAGCAGTACAGCTGCCTGCTCTTCGGCCTGGGCCAGGCTCTCCTGGCTCTTGTCGGCCGCGGCCAAGCCTTCGGCGATCTTTTTCTGGCGCTCTTCGATGGCCTTGAGCAAGGGCGGCCAGACATAGGTGGCGATCAGCCAGATCAGGCTGGCAAACGCCAGCGCCTGGGCGATCAAGGTGAGATTGAGATTCATGGATGATCCCTGCCTGAAGTCGCTGCGGCACCTGCCTCAAGGCCGGTGCACGCCTGGTCATGGTGGCGGGCAGTGCGGTCGTTGTGACCCACTGCCCTGCCTCCGTCTCGGCTCAGCCGAGGAACGGCTGCAACGCGCTCAGGAACGGGCTGGCAAAGGCGAACAGCAGGCCCACGGCAGCCGAGATGATGAACGGGGCGTCGATCAGGCCGGCGGTGATGAACATGCGCACCTGCAACACCGGGATCAGCTCTGGCTGACGGGCCGAGGACTCGAGGAACTTGCCGGCCATGATGGCCAGACCCAGACCTGCACCCAGGGCGCTCAGGCCGATCATGATGCCGATACCCAGAACAGACCAGGCCTGAAGATTCGCAAGGGCAGCCAAAGTTTCCATTTTTTATTCTCCGAAACGGATTGCTTGAGGTTGAAGTGAAAGGAATGAAACGTGTGAAACCGGATGTATCAGTGCGACTCCTCAGCCAGGCTGAGGTAGACGATCGACAGCATCATGAAAATGAAGGCCTGCAAGGGCACGACCAGGATATGGAAAATCATCCAGCCCAGACCGAAGGTGGCGCCGCCCAGCATGCCGAGGATGCCAGCACCGGCCAGCACCCAGATCAGCAGGAAGACGATCTCGCCACCGAACATGTTGCCGAACAGACGCATGGCCAGCGAAACCGGCTTGGACAGCCATTCGACGATGTTGAGGATGAGGTTGAACGGCACCATCCACTTGCCGAACGGTGCGGTCAGGAATTCCTTGCCCAGACCCACCACACCCTTGGACTTGAGGGCGAAGAACACGGTCAGGAAGAACACGCTGATGGACATGCCCAGCGGGGCATTGACGTCGGCAGTCGGCACCGGCTTCCAGTAATGCACGCCCATCAGCTCCAGCGGCTTGGCGATGAAGTCGGCCGGGATGAACTTGGTGGCGTTGAGCAGCAGGATCCAGAAGAACAGGGTGATCGCGATCGGCGTCACCAGCTTGCTCTTGCCGTGATAGATGTCGGCAGCCTGGCGATCGGCGAATTCGAGGATGATCTCGATAAAGGCCTGCCACTTGCCCGGCACCCCGGACGTGGCCTTGCGCGTGGCGATCCAGCACGCCAGGAAGAAAAACAATCCCAGCACGACGGAAGTGATGAAGGTATCCAGATGCAGCACCCAGAAACCACCCTCGCCCAGATGTGCCTCCAGATACGCCAGGTGATGCTGGATGTAACTTGTCGGAGTAAGCTCCGCCTCGCCCGTCATGTGCCTTGAATCCTGCGTTGAAAGGGTTGTTCGGGATCAGTGCCGCAGCATCGCGATCAGATGGGCCACCAGCGCCACCACGACGCCCGTGACCAGGCCCGTTGGCGGCAAATGCCATACCACCAGGCCCAGCAGCAATGCTGCGATCAATACCAGCCACTTGAGCGCCACACCCGCCATCAGCCGCCCCAGCGCCAGACCGGCAGCCACCGGGGTTTGCCCCCCCAGCGCCAGCCACGCCGAAACGCCACCGCCCAGTGCCAAGGCACCACCTCCGAGAACAGCCGCAAGCGCATGCGCCTGACTGGCCGCCAGCAGAGCCAACGCGGACACCATCACCGCGACCACCTGAACGATCAGGGCCTTGCGAGCCTGCTGTCGGCCAAGGGCCACGGAATTCATCACGATCGTGATCCGGTTGAGACGATAAATCGCGGTGTGTTGCCAACCACACTGCCAATCCGGTCAAT
>CAYRJS010000198.1:0-1532 GCA_964424535.1 uncultured Aquimonas sp. | reverse complement strand
GCCAGTGCACGGCCTCGGGCCGAGGTGCGGGCAAGCGGGCAAAGCGTGCGTACTCTTGCAGGAATCCATCCAGGTGTCGTGCCCGTTCGCCGATCGTTTCCAGTACCTGCGACAAGCGTTCGGTCTGGCCGCGCCGCACCAGTTCCCGGCCCGAATGCGCCAGTGAGGCAATGGGCGCCAGGGAATTGTTCAACTCATGGCTGATGACGCGGATCACCTTCTTCCAGGCCTGGACCTCGGCATGGCGCAATTCGGCTGTCATGTTCCGCAACAGGATCAGTTCGTGTTGCCGCCCATTGAGCCGGAACAGACGCCGGGAAATTTGATGGATATCCTCGCGGTGCTCGTGAGCGACGGTGAACAGACCATCGCCACCGCGTTCAAAGGCTTCGCGTACGGCACTTGGCACCTCGGCCAGCACGGCATCCAGAAGATGTCCCTCCAGCTTGCGTCCCCGACTGAACAGACGGCGTGCAGCCAGATTGCTCAACACCACGCGGTCCGAAGGGTCCAGCAACAGCATCGCCACCGGCGTGTTCTGTACCACGGTATCGAGCAACAGCTCACGCTGCACCAGATCGATGCGTTGCGCCCGCAGGGTGTTGCCCAGCGCGTTATGGGCCTGGACCAGATCGGTCAGATCGGCATGACGATCCCAGTGGATGCCAAAACTGAAATCGCCATCGCGATAGGCATCGACAGTTCCCGCCAGGGCACGAAACAAGGCTCGCACCGGCACGAAGCTGCGCCAGATGACCAGCCCGGCCAATATGCCGACAGTGACCGTGACGACCGTTGCCGCGGCCCATGGTGACAACCATTGCGCAAGCACGCTGCTGCCGATGGCCGCCACAGCCACCGCAATCACGACCACAACGACAAGATGAACCGATATGGGCAGGGTGCGGATCATGCGCATGTGTCTGCATTCATCAATCGCGCGAAATACCGTAGCGATCCAGGCGTCGATACAGGGCCTGCCGTGACAGACCCAGATCAGCGGCGGCCTGCGCCAGAACGCCACCGGCACGACGCAGCGCAGCTTCGATGGCAGCCCGATCCGGCTCGTTGCTCTCCGGCACCGAGCTTGTGACCGGATCGATTCCCAACGCTTCCGCTTCGATCCATTGGTCCGACAGCAGCGCCGCCCGCTGCACCACATTGCGCAACTCCCGCACATTGCCGGGCCAGGCGTGGCGCAACAAGACGCGCTGGGCCGCATCGGTGAAGTGCTTGCCCGACGGCAAAAAATGCCGTGCCAGCGGCAGGATGTCACGCGCACGCGCGCTCAGCGGCGCTACCCGCAGTTCGACACCATTGAGGCGGTAATACAGATCCTCGCGGAAACGTCCTGCGGCAATCAAGGCCGGCAAATCCGCATTGGTGGCACTGATCACACGCACCGTGACGTGACGTTCCTGGTTGCTGCCCAGCCGCTGGAATCGCCCCGTTTCCAGCACCCGCAGAAGCTTTACCTGCCCGCCCAACGGCAAGGTGCCGATCTCGTCGAGAAACAAGGTGCCGCCATCGGC
>CAYRJS010000197.1:0-5284 GCA_964424535.1 uncultured Aquimonas sp. | reverse complement strand
CAGTGCCACACCAGCGGCATGCGCGACCCGGCCCAGTACCTCAACGCCTCGCGCAACTCGACGATGAATGCCAACGCCGCGCGCTGACATCCATTTTCACAAAGCAAAAGAAAACCCCGGCTTTGGCCGGGGTTTTCTTTTGCTGACAAGCTTTCCTTGAACTGCATCCTGGGCAAGACCCGCAGGTGTTGCCCAGGACGTGATCCGGCTTACAGAGCCCTGATCAGTTCATCGGCAAATTCCGAGCACTTCACTTCCCTCGCACCTTCCATCAGACGGGCGAAGTCGTAGGTGACGGTCTTGTTGCCGATGGCCACGTCCATGGCGTGGATGATGGCGTCAGCCGCTTCATGCCAGCCCAGGTAACGCAACATCATCTCGCCAGAAAGGATCAGCGAGCCAGGGTTGACCTTGTCGAGGTTGGCGTACTTGGGCGCGGTGCCGTGGGTCGCCTCGAATACGGCGTGGCCGGTGACGTAGTTGATGTTGGCACCCGGGGCGATGCCGATGCCGCCGACCTGAGCAGCCAGGGCGTCGGAGAGGTAATCGCCATTGAGGTTGAGGGTAGCGGACACATCGTACTCGGCCGGGCGCAACAGAATCTGCTGCAGGAAGGCATCGGCAATCGCATCCTTGATGATGATGCCGGCACCGGGCTTGCCCTCGGGAATGATGTGCCAGGGGCCACCATCCAGCGGCACCGCACCAAAGTGCTCACGCGCGACCTTGTAGCCCCAGTCGGCGAAGGCACCTTCGGTGAACTTCATGATATTGCCCTTGTGCACCAGGGTCACCGACTTGCGCTTGTTGCTGATGGCATATTCGATGGCACTGCGCACCAGGCGCTCGGTCCCCAGCCAGGACACCGGCTTGATGCCGATACCGACCTGCACTGGCAGGTTGCGCTCGGCCTGGCCCACATCAGCCAGGGTTTTTTCCCAAGCCGTGGTCTTTTCGGCCGAACCGAAACGGATCTTGCCAAAGGCCTGCGGGAATTCCGCAGCGATGAAGTCGAGCACCTTCTGCACTTCCGGCGTACCGGCGGCCCATTCGATGCCGGCGTAGATGTCCTCGGTGTTCTCGCGGAAGATCACCATGTCCACCAATTCCGGATGCTTGACCGGCGAGGGCACACCCTTGAACCAGCGCACCGGGCGCAGGCAAACGTACAGGTCGAGCATCTGGCGCAAGGCCACGTTGAGCGAACGAATGCCATCGCCCACCGGCGTGGTCAGCGGTCCCTTGATCGAGACCAGGTAATCGCGGCAGGCCTGCACGCTGGCTTCCGGCAGCCAGGTACCGAACTGGTTGTTGGCCTTCTCGCCGGCGTAGATTTCCAGCCAGTGCAGCTTGCGCCGATCGCCATAGGCCTTGGCCACGGCGGCATCGAGCACGCGTACGGTGGCGCGCCAGATGTCCGGGCCGGTGCCATCGCCTTCGATGAACGGAATAATGGGGTTGTCCGGCACATTCAGGACACCGTTTTTGATGCTGATCTTGGCCCCGCCTTCAGGCGGAGTCAGAACGGGTTCGGCCATGGTTGATCCTCCAAGGGTAGGCAGCACAGGCTAGGCTGCATAGGGACGAAACCCGTCTATTGTCGATGATTCGGGCAGCGGGGCCAAGCTGATTGTGAATCGGCGCCCAGAGTCCACCAGTACAAGAGACTCAAGAAGGCTACGGTTCCAGGGGTTCGAAACCATCCGCGAACACGGGCTGGCCCATGGTTGGATGGCGGGTATCGCTGGCAACTTGCGAGTTGGGCTCGAAGGCACCGATATCCGTTCAGCTTCAATCCGAAAACGCAATCCCTGCGTGATCGCCGCATCAAGGCCATTGAGCCTCCAGGCCCAGGCTCAGCCAACGCCCGGGAATCGGAGCAAAACCGGTTTCGATGATGTCGCAATCAAGCAGGTTTTCCACCGCAACAAAGCCATTCAGTCTCCGCCCTTGCCAGGTCAATCGCAGGGCCGCCAGGGTAGTTCCGCCCTGGCCGGCATAGTGGGGCCGACGCAGATCGAAATCGAGGCCAGTGCGCGCGCCCAGGTGCAGGCGTGCTTCGCCGGTCCAGGTATGCGTCGGTACCTGCGCAGCGTATTTGACCTCGTGCTCCGGCTCATCCAAGGCCACTTGCAGGCGATCAAAACCCAGGGCCAGGCTATCCAGCCAGCGCGAATCCGGTTGCCAGCGCCAGTGCACTTCCAGGCCGCGGCCACGATAGCCATCGACATTGGCGGCGACCCAGGTGACCGCATCTGGCGTGCGGGTCCAATCGATCCATTGCCGCACCTGGCGTCGATAGATCGATGCCTGCAGTCGCTGCGCACCCAGGCGGGCCTCGGCACCCAGCTCGGCGTAATCCGCCGTTTCGGGCTGCAGATCAGCACTGCCACGGTTGGCCGCCGTGGCCAGATACAGTTCGGTGTACGAAGGCAGGCGGGCAGAACGGGCACCCGCAGCAAAACCACGCCATGTGGAGGAAAACTCATGCGAGAGCGCCAGCGCCGGCAGCCAGCGCTCACGATCACCCTGGTAGCGGGCGATATTGAGGCTGGCTTCCAGGCGTGTACGCTCATCCAGGGCTTGCTGGCGCAACAGCCACAGGGCGCTGCGATCACGGCGATGGTCAGCAAGCGCGTTGGATGCCAACTGCTCGTGGCGCAGATCCAGTCCCAATGCCGTCGCGCCCGTGTCGTCCTGGCGGCGCAAATCAGCCTGGGCGCCGCTGACGCGGGTGCGGTGTTCGTTGATGTAGTCACGACCGGCGATACGGGTCAGAAACCAATCCTGATGCCGATCGTGAAAGGCGCGCGCGCCCAGATCCCAGGCACCCAGGGCTTTCTCCAGACTGATCCACGCTCGCTGGGAACGGGTTTGCTCGCGTGCGTCGGGGTATTCGGCACTGTAGAACGCCCAGGCACCAAAGCCTTTTTCCAGCGCACCGACACCCCAGCCAAGGCGGGTGCGTTCGCCATCGCTGGCCCCGGTGTAAAGCAACTGCCGCAGCCGCGCATCGGTCGGCCCGGCGTGGTCATCGCCATCGGTATCCAGGGTGCTGGCTGAAACCGTGCGCGCGCGCGGGCCGCCAAGCGCCAGCAGCGCTTCCACCTCACGACTGTTATGCGAACCAACGCTCAGGCGCACCCGGCGCTCGGGCTGCGTGGATCTGCGGGTAATGATATTGACCACGCCTCCGGTGGCGCTGGCGCCGTACTGGATGGCGCCAGGCCCTTTCACGATCTCGATGCGTTCGATATGCGCCAGCGGCACTGGCACATCAAGATTGTGGTGACCCGCCTGCGGATTCTGGATCGGCAGGCCATCGAGCAGGACCAGGGTTTGCTCGAAGCTGGCGCCACGAATGCCCAGATCCGCCTGTACGCCCGGAGCACCCCGGCGACTCAGGCTCAATCCGGGTTGACCGGCCAGAAGATCCGCCAGGGTACGGGCCGTGGAACGGACAATATCGGCACGCTCGATCACCTGCACCGAACGCATGGTTTCCGAGGCCGGGGCATCGATCGGGCTGGCGGTGACCAGTAGGGTATCGAGCCGCACCGGATCGGCAACGGGCGGCGCCGCAACCACGGCCAGTGGCATGGCGGCAAGCGCCGCCAAGGCAAATGTCTTCATCAGATCTTGGGAGTCGGGTGAAATCAGGAGTCGGTGCGCCGATGCGCTGACCGGGGCGTGGCGTCCATGCGCGCGCCGACATGGCGTTGACCACGCTGGTGCGCCAGTTCGACCTGACGCTGGCGCTCGGCCAGGCGCGCACGCCGGTCTGCATCGAGCTTATCGTGGCAGTGCGGACAGCAGATGCCTTCCTCGTAGTGCGCAGAAGCGCGGTCCTCGGGCGAAAGCGGATGCCGGCAACTGCGGCACAAGGTATGCGGCCCCTGCACCAGGCCATGGCCCACTGATACGCGCTCGTCGAACACAAAACATTCGCCGTGCCAGCGACTCTCTGCGGCCGGCACGGTTTCCAGGTATTTGAGGATGCCGCCCTTGAGGTGGAACACCTGGTCAAAGCCGCGCGAGCGCAGCAATGCCGTGGATTTCTCGCAACGGATGCCACCGGTGCAGAACATCGCCACCTTGCGCCCACGCAATTCGGGGTGGGCATCGAGCCAAGCCGGCAACTCACGAAACGAGGTAGTACCCGGATCGATCGCACCCTCGAAGCTACCAATGGCCACCTCGTAATCGTTGCGGGTATCGACCAGCACCACCTCGGGATCATCGACCAAGGCATTCCAATTCGCCGGATCAACGTAGGTGCCGGCATTGGCGGCCGGATCCAGCTCCGGCACACCCAAGGTCACGATCTCGCGCTTGAGGCGTACCTTCATGCGGTGGAAAGGCGTGCGTTCGGCCGGTGATTCCTTGTGCTCCAGGGCTGCCAGCCGCGGATCGGCACGCAACCAGGCGAGCACTGTGCGCACGTCCTCGGCCGCACCGGCAATGGTGCCGTTGACGCCTTCGGCCGCCAACAGGATCGTGCCGCGCACCCCGCGTTCGGCGCACAGCGCCTCCAACGGAGGCTTTTTGTCGGCAAAGTCCGGCAGGGTGGCGAAATGATAGAAGGCAGCTGCGATGATCGGGGTCGTATTCATCGCGCCATTCTAATGGGCTGGCGCCGTTTCAGGTCGGGATCCGATCCGGGTGCGCACCATAAAGCTGCTTGCGTTCAAGAGTGAATGTCCACCAGGGCCGCGCTGCACCGCCGGCCGCAAAATCGGTAATGGACATGAACACATCGAGCACGCAAGGATCGTGGCGAACACCGGTACGCCGGCACAGCATCTGGTAAAGCTGCAAGGGATCCGCCCCGACCAGATCCTCGGGTCGGGTGATGCCCAGCAAACGCAAGTCGCTCGCCATGGCCGGGCCGACATTGGGCAGATCGGTCAGCTTGCGAACACGCTCACGCTGGACCTTGTCAGGATGCATCATCGAGCCCCCCGGAAGACGCAGCAAGCATACACACCCAAACCCGATCGTTCGCCAGACCCGAAACAAAAACCCCCGCATCGCTGCGGGGGTTTCTGGTGTTGCCTGGCAGGTTCGGGCTGGATCAGAAATCCATGCCGCCCATGCCACCCATGCCGCCGCCCGGCGGCATCGCCGGCTCGTCCTTCTTCGGGGCCTCGGCCACCATCGCTTCGGTGGTGATCATCAGGCCGGCGATCGAGGCGGCGTTCTGCAGCGCCGAGCGGGTCACCTTGGTCGGGTCGAGGATGCCGAACTCCAGCATGTCGCCGAACTCGCCATTGGCGGCGTTGTA
>CAYRJS010000196.1:0-5300 GCA_964424535.1 uncultured Aquimonas sp. | reverse complement strand
CCCAACATCCTGAAGGTGCTCAATCCGCTGTTCCTCGACGACCTGCGTGCCAAGCTGATTGATGCGGGCGACAACCCGCGCACCTTGCTCAACCTGCGCAAGCGCATCGCCAGGATCAGGGTCTTCGACCCGGCCTGCGGTTCGGGCAATTTCCTGGTCATCGCCTACAAGGAAATGCGCGCCATCGAGGCCGAGATCAACCGGCGGCGCAGTGAACCGGATCGCGCATCGGACATCCCGGTCACCAATTTTCGCGGGATCGAGCTGCGCGACTTCCCGGCAGAGATCGCCCGCCTTGCGCTGGTCATCGCCGAGTACCAGTGCGACGTGCTGTACCGGGGCCAGAAGCTGGCCTTGGCCGAGTTTCTGCCCTTGAGCCACGAGAACTGGATTACCTGCGGCAATGCGCTGCGGCTGGACTGGCTGGGCATCTGCCCGCCGACGGGCACCGGCGTGAAGTTACAGGCGGACGACCTGTTCGAGTCGCCGCTGGATCAAGCCGAGATCGACTTCCAGAACGAGGGCGGCGAGACCTACATCTGCGGGAATCCACCGTACTTGGGCAGCACTTGGCAGAGCGCCGAACAAAAAGATGACTTGAAACAGATTTTTGACAAGCGCACCAAAAACTGGAAATCACTGGACTATGTGGCAGGCTGGTTCATGAAGGCGGCTGACTACTGCATCCATACGCCTGCCCATGCAGCCTTTGTGTCCACCAATTCCATTTGTCAAGGGCAGCAGGTGCCGATTCTGTGGCCAGCGATTTTTGCTATCGACTGTCAGATTGAGTTTGCCCACACCAGCTTCAAATGGGCCAACCTTGCCGCCCACAATGCGGGGGTAACGGTGGCCATCATCGGCATCGGCTCCCAGTCACGCCGCCCACGCCGCCTGTTTTCGCTGGCTGAAAATGGTGAAGCTACTGAGCGCGAATGTGAGCACATCAATGCATATCTTGTGGCAGCAGAAGATGTGATCGTCGAAAAGTCCAGTAGGCCTTTGGATGAACGGGCGGAAATGAGTTTTGGCAACAAGCCGGTGGATGGTGGGCACCTGCTGATGTCACGCGATGAGGTGGATGAATTGCAACTCACGTCCCAACAGCGCGAACGCTTCATTCGCCGCATCTATGGCTCTGCCGAATTCATCCGTGGACTGGAGCGTTATTGCTTATGGATTGTAGATGCCGATTTGCCTGAGGCTGAATCGATTCCCGCAATCGCTAGACGCATTGAAGGTGTGCGTGCCATGCGGCTGGCCAGTCGGGACAAAGGTGCGAATGACATGGCGGGGCGCGCCCATCAATTCCGAGAAATGTATTTTGGGTCATCGCATACAGTAGTAATGCCGAGGACATCCTCCGAGTCGCGCCCATTTCTACCCGTAGGTTTACTTAATGAATCTGAGCGAGTTACAAGCGAAGCCTTCGCTCTATACGACGCCAGCCGCCTGCATCTGGTCTGGATTGCCACCGTCTGCGGCAAGCTGAAAACGGACTTCCGCTACTCCAACACCCTCGGCTGGAACACCTTTCCCGTCCCTACGCTGACCGAAAAGAACAAGACCGACCTCACCCGCTGCGCCGAGAACATCTTGCTGGCCCGCGAGCACCACTTCCCCGCCACCATCGCGGACCTGTACGACCCCGAGAACATGCCCGCCGACCTGCGGGCGGCGCATGAGCGCAACGACGAGGTGCTGGAACGCATCTACATCGGCCGCCGCTTCAAGAACGACACCGAGCGCCTGGAAAAGCTCTTCGACCTTTACACCAAAATGACCGCTTCGGCCGCCCCGGCCAAGGGCAAGAAGCGCAAGGCGGGAGTCAAGGCATGAGCACTCTTACCGAAGTTCCTGCTCGTTCCTCCACGCCCTCGTTCCCACGCTCCCGCGTGGGAATGCACACGCCCCGCACAGGAATACCCGACCACACCCGACCACCAGTTCCCACGCAGGAGCGTGGGAACCAGACCGCATCCCCTCGTTCCCCCACCCCCCTCGTTCCCACGCTCCCGCGTGGGAATGCATATCTCCCACATGAGGATACGTAGGTCCGCCAATGGGTAGAAGCCGCTACATCTTCACGCAGCCGGATCAGGCGCACTTCATGACGCTGACCGTGTTGCACTGGATTCCGGTGTTTACGCGACCTGAGGCGGTCGAGATCGTGCTGGATTCCTTCCGCTTCCTGATGCGCGAAGGGCTGACCGTCTACGGCTACGTGATCCTCGAAAACCATTTGCACGTTGTTGCCCAGAGCCCGCAGTTGGACCGAGACATTGCCCGATTGAAGTCGTTTACTGCCCGGGAGCTTCTGGCCTATTTGAAGGGTCGCAATGTCACGACGATTCTGGAGCAGTTGGCCTTTTACAAGAAAGCGCATAAACGCGATCGGGCTTATCAGCTTTGGCAGGAGGGAGTTCATCCGGAGCTGATACAGGGGGAGGAGATGATGCGGAAAAAGGTGAATTACATTCACGAGAACCCGGTGAAGCGCGGCTATGTGGACTTGCCGGAGCACTGGCGCTATTCGAGTGCACGGAATTATTTGGGGCAGGCGGGACTGCTGGAGGTTTGTACTCAGTGGTGAGTTGGGTATGCATTCCCACGCGGGAGCGTGGGAACGAGATAAGTACATGCGTGCCTTCGCCCTGGGTTGGCCCGATTTGGCATTTGTGCAGCCGGTGTTGCACAAATTGCCCTGGGGTCACAACCTGGTTTTGCTCCTCGTTCCCACGCTCCCGCGTGGGAATGCGTGTGTCCCGGTCCAAGACCGTCCGGCCGCATCCGCCGATGCGGTTCCCACGCGGGAACGTGGGAACCAGGCTATGAGCCGGTATGAGCCGGTATGAGCCGGCAGGACTTGTTCGGATTCCCACGCCGGAGCATGGGAACAAGACATGATGCAGATACAGCCAATGCGGACGATAAGTCATGACCGATAGCTTTACCAAGCAGCGCGCTGTTCCCTCCGTTTCCGTGGCCTATGCACGCAGCAGCACATCGACAAAAGCCAACGCACTGGGCATGCGGCCAATGCAGGAACGGGCCTATGAAAAGCGCGGCGAGCAATACTTGCTGATCAAGTCGCCGCCTGCGTCGGGCAAGAGCCGCGCGCTGATGTTCATTGCGCTGGACAAGCTCGCGAATCAGAGCATCAGGCAGGCGATCATCGTGGTGCCGGAGCGATCCATCGGCGCCAGTTTCAACGATGAGCCGCTGTCGCAGTACGGCTTTTGGGCGGACTGGCAGGTGGCGCCGCGCTGGAACCTGTGCAACGCGCCGGGCAGCGAGGATGGCGGCAAGGTCAAGGCGCTGGGCGCGTTTCTGGAAAGTGATGACCAGGTGCTGGTCTGCACCCACGCCACCTTTCGCTTTGCGGTGGATGCCTATGGCGTGGCTGCGTTCGACGACCGGCTGATTGCGGTGGATGAGTTCCACCACGTCTCAGCCAACCCGGACAACCGGCTGGGCACGCACTTGGGCGAGTTCATGGCGCGCGACAGGGTGCACATCGTCGCGATGACCGGTTCGTATTTTCGCGGTGATGCCGAGGCGGTGCTGGCGCCGCAGGACGAGGCGAAGTTCGATACCGTCACCTACACCTATTACGAACAGCTCAACGGCTACGAACACCTCAAGCAGCTCGATATCGGCTACTTCTTCTACAGCGGGCCGTATGTGGATGACATCCTCAAGGTGCTCGACCCGGCGGAGAAGACCATCCTCCATATCCCCAACGTCAATTCGCGCGAGAGCACGAAGGACAAGATGCGCGAAGTGGAGCACATCATCGAGGCGCTGGGCGAGTGGCAGGGTATCGACCCGGCAAGCGGCTTTCAGTTGGTTAAACGCCCTGATGGCCGGGTGTTACGCATCGCCGATCTGGTCGATGACGATGCGTCGAAGCGTGACCGGGTTTCTGCTGCGCTCAAAGACCCGGCGCAGAAGAACAACCGCGACCACGTGGACATCATCATCGCGTTGGGCATGGCCAAGGAAGGTTTCGACTGGATCTGGTGCGAACACGCATTGACGGTTGGCTATCGCGCCAGCCTCACCGAGATCGTGCAGATCATCGGCCGCGCGACCCGCGATGCGCCAGGCAAGACCCGTGCGAGGTTCACCAACTTGATCGCCGAGCCGGATGCGGCCGAGGAGGCCGTCACCGAGGCCGTCAACGATACGCTGAAGGCCATCGCGGCGAGCCTGCTGATGGAACAGGTGCTTGCGCCGCGCTTCGAGTTCAGGGCCAAGACTCCCGGCAGCGGCCCAGCCCCTGGCTTCGACTACGGCGAAAACGGTTACGACCCGAACCGCTGCAACGTCGGGGTCAATGAACAGACAGGGACGTACCAGATCGAGATCAAAGGGCTCGCCGAACCCAAGAGCCGGGAGGCGGTTCGTATCTGCCAGGAAGACCTGAACGAGGTCATCGCGGCCTTCGTGCAGGACAAGCCCACCATCGAGCGCGGGCTGTTTGATGAGGAACTGGTGCCCGAGGAGCTGACCCAGGTCCGCATGGGCAAGATCATCAAGGAAAAGTACCCCGAGCTGGACGCCGAGGATCAGGAGGCCGTGCGCCAGCACGCTGTCGCCGCGCTCAACCTGACGCAGGAGGCGAAGCGGCTGATTACCGGGAGCGGAGGGATGAATGGGGGCGATGGCTCGCCCAACACCGCGCTGGTCGATGGCGTGCGGCGCTTTGCGATGGACGTGCGTGAGCTGGACATCGACCTGATCGACCGCATCAACCCTTTCGGTGAGGCCTATGCCATCCTCGCCAAGACCATGAGCGAGGACAGCTTGAAGCAGGTTGCGGCGGCCATTTCGGCCAAGCGCACCTCGATCACGCCCGAAGATGCCAAGGCCATCGCCGTACGCGCGGTTGGATTCAAGCGGGAGCGCGGGAGGGCTCCATCGGTGACCTCGCAAGATCCCTACGAGAAGTATCTCGCAGAAGGTGCCGCCGCCTTCATGCGCTTCAGGGCGGAGGGGCGCTATGAGTAACGCCGATCTCGACGATCTGGCGGCGGAGCTGGCCGAGTTCGCACCGCCCGAGAAGAAGGGCGGACGGCCAGCCAGCGAGGAGCGCGTCATCGCCGGCTTCGAGGAAATCCAGCGGTTCCATGAAAAACATGGCCGCGCGCCGCAGCACGGTGAAGACCGCGACATCTTCGAGCGCCTGTACGCCGTGCGGCTGGATCGTTTGCGTTCGCTCCCGGACTGCCGCGCCTTGCTTGAGCCGCTCGATCATCAGGGTTTGCTTGCCGGAGCGCCGATTACTACCGAGTCAG
>CAYRJS010000195.1:0-5302 GCA_964424535.1 uncultured Aquimonas sp. | reverse complement strand
CTGGCAAAGGCCAGATAGCTGCGTGCCAGACGTTGGCGGGCCGGACCCAGACGCGAATCGGAGGGGGCGATGACTCCGAGAGTATCGAGGGCATCTCGCGCCGAACTCAGGCGATTGCCACCCAAGGCTATTTCGAAGCGTTGCAAAGCTTGATCGGGCAAACGCGCCAGACCGGCACGGGCTTCGGCCTGATCCGGCACCTGCGCCAATACGGCGCGATACAGGTCATAGGCACTCTCGCCCGGCGGCACCAGAAACTGACCCGCCTGGGCAGCATCACGGGCCTGTTGCAAGGTGCCAGGTATATCGATCCGGGTACCAGCCTGGCGGGCTTCGAACTGATCACGGCGGGATTGCACTTCCCTGAGGGAATGTTCCACCTGGGCCAGGGCCGGCAATTGCGGCGCCAAGCCACGGGCCTGCTCGATCAGGTTTCGGGCGGCATCAAAGTTGTAGTCATCAATCTGGCGACTGGCCTGGCCCAACAGTGCTTCTGCCACCTTGCGTACGCCGGCACGGGCACGCTCCTGGCTGGCGTCCCGGGCCAGCACGTCCTGATAGGTCTGCAGAGCATTGGGTTGTTGAGGCGGCAGCAGTTGCCGACGCTGCAACAAGCCATCGGCCAGGTCGAGTTTCTGCTCGATATCATCCGCCCTGGTCTGGCGTGCCTTGGCCAGAGCCGCCCGGGCATCGGGCAAGCCCAGAAAACCTGGATCAATGGCCGCTACCCTTTCGATGATACTGGCTGCAGCTTCGAAATCCTCATCAGCCAGGATCTGGTCAACCCGTCCCAGCAAGCGGCCCAGCACGGCGCGCAAACCAGCCATGGCCACGGCATTGCCCGGGTCCAGATTCAAGGCATGTCGATACAAGGCCACGGCGCTTTTGTCCGAGCCATCCAGATCGCCGCCATCGGCAGCACCACGAGCCGCATCCAGAATACTGTCCAGTTCGTCGTTACGGTGCGAATAGGTCTGCAGCGTGCGTTCCAGATCGGCCAATTCGGTCGTTGGCAAACGCAAGGAATCGGCCTCCTTCAACAAGGCCACGGCCGGTTCGGGATCGCCATTGCCCAAGGCCACCTGAGCCTGCAGCAGAAGCTGACGGCCGACCTGTTGCAAACCCTGGCGGGCGCTCTGATTGTCCGGATCAAGGGCACTGGCAGCCAGATACAGATCCCGTGCACTGTCCTTGTCGCCGGACAGATGCCCTTGGCGCAAGGCGGCATCAGCGGCCTGCAGCAGGCTGTTCATGCGTGTTTGCGGCAGGGAATCACGCAGACGGTCCTGGAACAGGAACAGACCGCCGCCGATCAGAACCAGTATCAGGGCCAGTGCGACGATCCATCGCCCTGGCCGGCGGCGCGATGCATCCACCGACAGGCGGGTGCGCGTGGGTGCGCGCAGCACGGCATCGATATGTCCCAGTCGTGGCTCCTCGCCAGATTGCCAATCCGGGTTGGAACGGGCCCGATTCGATGCGGTCTTCGGCAACGGCAAAACCAGGGTTTCACGCGAAAGCCCACCACTTTTCTGCAATTCGCCAATGGCCGCCTCGACCTCGGCGCCGCTCTGGTAACGCTGTCCCGGATCCTTGGCCAGCATGCGCTCCAGCAAGGGCTGCATGACGTCCAGATGCGGCGGCAACTGCGGGATCGGCGCGGTGATATGCATGATGCCCACCGCCATCGAATCTTCGGCCTGGTAAGGCACATGGCCCAGCAATAGCTCGTAGAGCACGATGCCCAGACTGTAAATGTCGGCCCGGCCATCCAGGGCCTGGCCACGGGCCTGCTCCGGACTCATGTAATACGGCGTGCCGATAACCGCCCCGGTACGGGTCATCCTCGCACTGTCGGCGGCATGGGCAATGCCGAAGTCGGTCAACACCGGCGTACCGTCCTCGCGCAGGAGGATATTGTCGGGCTTGATATCGCGATGCACGATGCCGCGGGCCCCGGCGTAATCGAGGGCGCTGGCAATCTGGCTGGTGACCGCCAAAGCGAAACCCACGGGCCGGGGTGTGCCGGCGCGCCCCATGACGGCGCCACCGGACAGGTATTCCATGGAAATGTAATGGGATTCGCCACTGACGCCCACGTCGTACACATGCACCACGTTGGGGTGGCGCAAACGGGCGGCGATGCGGGCCTCGCGCAGGAAACGTTCACCGAATTGCTCGTCGCCCAGCAAGGTGGTCGACATCACCTTGAGCGCGACTTCACGTTGCACCGATTTCTGCTCGGCCAGGTACACGGTGGCCATGCCACCGCGTCCCAAGGTGCGCAAAATCCGGTAACCGCTGATGTTCAAACCTTCCGCCATCTCGTCAGTGCCGCACCTGTTCCCCTTGCCGGCTCCGCTGTGAGCGGACCGAATGTACGGCAAGCATAACAAGCCCGGACCGGTTCGGGTTCAAACGCTCTGCATCTGCCTCCACAGCACTCCCCATGCTCTGGTCAACGGTCAATAAGCGGCGTTATGCACCGATTGCACGGCCCGGCCCGAGGGATCCACGACATTCTTGAGCGAGGCGTCCCATTCCAGAGCCGCAGCGGTCGAACAGGCCACCGACGGACCACCCGGGACACACTCGGCGGCCCAATCCTGGGGGAAATGGCGTTCGAACAGGCTGCGATAGAAGCAGGCTTCCTTGGTCAACGGCGTGTTGTAGGGGAAACGGAAGCGCGCATTGGCCAGTTCCGCATCGCTGATCTGCTGTTCGGCATGGGCCTTGAGCGAATCGATCCAGGAATACCCCACGCCATCGGAAAACTGTTCTTTCTGCCGCCACAGCACCTTGTCCGGCAGATATCCGGCAAAAGCTTCACGCAGGAACTGTTTTTCGATGCGCCCGCGCGCCTGTCCGGAAAGCTTCACTTCCGGATCCAGGCTCATGGCGGTGTCGATGAAATTGCGATCCAGGAACGGCACCCTGGCCTCCACGCCCCAGGCCGCCATGGCCTTGTTGGCGCGCAGGCAATCGAACAGGTGCAGGTCATCGAGCTTGCGTACGGTTTCCTCGTGCAGGGCCTGGGCGCTGGGCGCCTTGTGGAAATACAGATAGCCGCCAAAGATTTCGTCCGAACCCTCACCCGAAAGCACCATCTTGATGCCCATGGCACGGATGCGCCGGGCCATCAGGTACATCGGCGTGGAGGCCCGGATCGTGGTGACGTCATAAGTTTCCAGGTGATAGACCACATCCGAAAGCGCATCCAGGCCTTCCTGGATGGTGAAATGCAGTTCGTGGTGGACGGTACCGATATGAGCCGCCACTTCGCGCGCCGCCTTCAGGTCCGGAGAATCGCGCAGGCCGATGGCAAAGCTGTGCAATTGCGGCCACCAGGCCTCGCTGCGGCTGTCGTCATCCACGCGCCGGGCAGCATATTTTTTCGCGATGGCCGCCACCAGCGAGGAGTCCAGCCCGCCCGAGAGCAGCACGCCATAGGGCACATCGCTCATCATGTGGCTGCGCACCGACGACTCCAGTGCATGGCGCAAGGTGCCACGATCCGAAACCGCCCCGGCGACACTGGCATATTCGCGCCAGCGCGGCGTGTAATAGCGCACCGGTTCGGCCTCGCCACTGCGCCAGAAGTGTCCGGGAGGAAACTCCTGCACATGCCGGCAGATATCCACCAGAGCCTTCATTTCCGAAGCCACATACAGATTGCCGTGGGCATCGTGGCCGTAATACAGGGGAATGATGCCGATCGGATCGCGGGCAATCAGCCAGGTGCCATTGGCCGCATCCCACAGCACGAAAGCAAACATGCCTTCCAGCCGGTTGAGCCAGGCGGAAGTCTGGGTGTCGTCACTGCTGGCGCGATACAGCGGCAGGATGACCTCGCAATCGGAATGGGTCTGGAAGGCGTAATCGCGCTCCAGTTCGGCGCGCAACGGCCGGTGATTGTAGATCTCGCCATTGACCGCCAGCACCAGCCGGCCATCCGGGCTGCGCAGGGGCTGGGCCCCGCTGTCCACGCCGACGATGGCCAGGCGCTCGTGCACCAGGATGGCGCGATCATCGTCGTAGATGCCCGACCAGTCCGGGCCACGGTGGCGCATGCGCCGCGATTGCTCCAGCGCCTGGGTGCGCAGGGCGTGCGCATCGGTCTTGATGTCGAGAATGCCGAGGATGGAACACATGGCCGGTTTCGCAAAGGTCAAAGGGTGCACCGATGCTAACAGGCAAATGACCTTTTGTGCAGTGCAACGAAGACGGCCACACCGCAGCGGCTGACGGACCGATACCAGCCCGGATTCAGCTTCAGATTCAGCCAGTCCCCAGATGGTAGCCGGTGACGCGCTCGACCTCGGCTTTGGAGCCCAGGAATACCGGCACCCGCTGGTGCAGCTTTTCCGGTTGCACGTCCAGGATGCGCTGCAGACCCGTGGTGGCCGCCCCGCCCGCCTGCTCGACGATAAAGCCCATGGGGTTGGCCTCGTACATCAGGCGCAGCTTGCCGGGTTTGCTCGGGTCCTTCATGTCGCGGGGATAGATGAAAATGCCGCCGCGGGTCAGGATGCGGTGTACGTCGGCCACCATCGAGGCCACCCAGCGCATATTGAAATCGCGCCCACGCGGGCCGGTCTTGCCAGCCAGCAATTCGTCGATATAGCGCCGCATCGGCGGCTCCCAGTGACGGATATTGGACATGTTGATGGCAAACTCGGAGGTTTCCTCGGGGATCATCAAGTTGGAACCAGTCAGCACGAAGCTGCCCTGCTCGCGATCCAGGGTGAAGGAAAACACGCCATTGCCGAAGGTCAATACCAGCACCGTGCTGGATCCATACACCGCGTAGCCGGCAGCCACCTGCTGGGTGCCCGGTTGCAGGAAGGCATTCTCATCCGGTTCGTCGATACCTTCCGGACAACGCAATACCGAGAAAATGGTGCCCACCGAAATATTGACGTCGATATTGGACGAGCCATCAAGGGGATCGAACACCAACAGGTATTCGCCCTTGGGAAAATGTCGCGGGATCGGGTGCGGATCATCCATTTCCTCGGACGCCAGGGAGGCCAGATAACCACCCCATTCGTTGTCCTCCAGCAGGATCTCGTTGGAGACCACATCGAGTTTTTTCTGGATTTCACCCTGCACGTTTTCAGTGCCGGCGCTACCCAGGATATTGCCCAGTGCACCCTTGCCCACAGCTACGGAAATGCGTTTGCAGGCCCGCGCCACGACTTCGATCAAAAGGCGCAGGTTGGCATTGATCTGACCATGTTCGCGTTGGCGTTCGATCAAGAATCGGGTCAGGGAAATCCTGGGCTGGGACGACATGGCGAGT
>CAYRJS010000194.1:0-5326 GCA_964424535.1 uncultured Aquimonas sp. | reverse complement strand
AAACGCCGCATCACCCGCGCCGGCGAGCGGCCCTTGTGGAAGTCGATGTCTTCGAGCATCTGTTCCAGGTGTTCGAACATGCCTTCCAGTTGCGCCACCGTGGCTGGGGATTCATCTTCGGACAAGGCCATCACGGGTTTTGAATCAGCCCGTGCCAGAGCCTCGCGGCGCAGTTCCCATGCCAGTACCTGCACCGCTGCGGCCAGATTCAGGGAACTGAAATCCGCGACCGAAGGGATATGCACGCTGGCATGGCAATGCTGCAATTCCTCGTTGGAAAGGCCGGTGCGTTCGCAGCCGAAAACCAGGGCTACCGGCCCGCGCGCCACCGTATCCCAGATACGCGCTGCCGCTGTCGAAGGATCGAACTCATCGCTGGCCACACTGCGCCGACGCGCGGTGCAACCCATCACCCAATGGCAATCGGCCACGGCCTCTTCAAGCGAATCAAACAGTTGCGCCTGTTCCAGCACATCATCGGCACCGGCCGCCATGGCGCTGGCCTCACGATGCGGAAACCGCTCCGGGGCCACCAGCCGCAGATTCGTCAAGCCCATGGTGCGCATGGCCCGGGCTGCGGCCCCGATATTGCCCGGGTGGGAGGTCCGCACCAGGACTATCGCAATTGCTGTTGCCGGATCACCACTTTCAATCACCATCGTGTCTCCTGTTGCTCAAGCCAACCGCGTCCGCCACGCCGACCGGGGTTGGACCTGCTAGAATTCGGCCCCACTACGGCACAGGACTTTGCATGCTCAAGCCCACGGTCAACACCATGATCAAGGCCGCCCGCGCGGCTGGCAATATCATCTTGCGCCACGTTTCGCGCCTGGACAGCCTCAATGTCTACGAAAAGAATCGTCAGGACTACGCCAGCGAGGTCGATGCCCTGGCGGAAAAGGAAATCATACGCGAGCTGCGCCGTTCCTGGCCGGATTATGCCTTCCTGGGCGAGGAAAGCGGCGCCTTGGGACAGGCTCGTCATACCTTCGTGATCGATCCTCTGGACGGTACCAGCAACTATTTGCGCGGGATTCCGCACTACTGCGTCTCGATCGGCTTGCTGGAAGGCAACGAGCCCCTGCATGCGGTGATCTACGACCCGGTGCGCAATGAGATCTTCAGCGCCAGCCGGGGTGGCGGTGCCTATCTCAACGAACGCCGTATCCGCGTATCGGGTCGTGCCGAACTGGAAGGTGCCCTGCTGTTCACCGGTTTTCCTCCACGCGAACGCAAACGTCTGGGGGCACAACTGGAAGCCACCCGCCAGATGCTGGACGAAGCCGAAGACATCCGTCGCACCGGCTCGGCGGCACTGGACCTGGCCTGGACGGCCTGTGGTCGTGCTGATGCCTATTTCGAGGCCGGCTTGAAACCGTGGGATATCGCTGCCGGTATGCTGCTGATTCGCGAAGCCGGAGGTCGCTATATCGATTATCGCGGCAGCAGTGACAGCTTGAGCAACGGCCAGATCATCGCCGGCAATCTGTCACTGACCGAGCAGATCCAGAAACGCATCGCCAGCAGCGGCTATGCCGCCGCCTTCAATGCCCAGGTTGTGGATGCCTGACACATTGCCCGTGCAGGTGTGAAGCGCGCTTTGCGCTCTGCCGGGCAAGCTCGACAGCTACAAGTGGCGGTGAGGCGTCCTGGTTATTCCGAACTGCGCCCGTGCACCAGGGTGCCGATGGCCTTGCCCTGCACGATCCGGCGCAGGTCACCGGGACG
Source organism: uncultured Aquimonas sp. (assembly GCA_964424535.1). Lineage (GTDB taxonomy): Bacteria > Pseudomonadota > Gammaproteobacteria > Xanthomonadales > Xanthomonadaceae > Denitratimonas. The sequence continues at coordinate 3,598 of CAYRJS010000194.1, read as the reverse complement.
GGCGATGTCGTAGATACGCATCGGAATACCTTGATCACGGCACAAGGCGATCGCAGCGGTATCCATGACCTGCAGATCACGGGCAATCACCTCGTCGTAGGACAACTTCTCGAAACGGCGGGCGTCCTTTTTCTTGCGCGGGTCGGCGTCGTATACCCCATCCACCTTGGTGGCCTTGAGCAACAAATCCGCACCAATTTCGACCGCGCGCAGAGCCGCCGCCGAATCGGTGGTGAAAAAGGGATTGCCGGTACCTGCGGCAAACAGCACGATGCGACCTTTTTCCAGATGGCGGATGGCGCGGCGGCGGATATAGTCCTCGCACACCTCGTTGATCTTGATCGCGCTCATCACCCGAACCTTGGCTCCGAGCTTTTCCAGCGCATCCTGCATCGCCAGGGCGTTGATCACCGTGGCCAGCATGCCCATGTGATCGCCGGTGACCCGATCCATGCCGGCAGAGGCCAGACCGGCACCGCGAAAGATGTTGCCGCCGCCAATGACCAGACCAACCTCAACCCCATCTTCCTGCAGCTCGATGATTTCCTTGGCCAGACGGGTCAGAACGTCCGGGTCGATACCGTAATCGGCGGCGCCCATCAGCGCCTCGCCGCTGAGTTTGAGCAGGATGCGGCGATACACAGGAGCAATGGCAGCGTTCATGGCCGGATACACGTGGACAAAGCACGGGGATTGTAACCGAGTCGGACGGTTTGCGGTCGCCGAGGTTGTGCGGTTGTGTGAAGCACGCTTCACACTTGCGATCATGGATTGGAAATACCGTGGGGAACGTGCCCGGTAACGACGTGGTTGACGGTATTGGCGGTGTTCTGGACCGAATCGTCAAAAAAGATATCGGCCCCGAAAGCTTCCAAAAACGGCCCCTTGTCGCGTCCACCCAGAAACAGGGCCTCATCCAGGCGTACACCCCAGTGTCGCAAGGTCAGGATCACGCGCTTGTGCGCCGGCGCCGAGCGGGCCGTGACCAGGGCCGTGCGCAAGGGTGAAGAATCCGCCGGGAAGGCCTCCTGAATCTGGTGCAAGGCACGCAAAAACCCTTGGAACGGGCCGGCAGACAGGGGCGTCTGTGCCAGTTCGCGCTCATTGCGGGCAAAGGCCTCGATACCTTCGGCCTGATTGATGCGCTCGGACTCGTCGCCGAAAATCACCGCATCACCGTCAAAGGCAATGCGCAACTGACCATCCTCACGCACACGCGAGCGCGACGGCAAGATCGTGGCCGCAGCTACACCATTGCGCAGAGAACCTCGGACCGAATCAGGATTGGCAGACAAAAACAGATGGGCGCCGAACGGGCGGATATACGGCCACACCGGCGCCCCGCTGGTAAAAGCCGCACGCACGATATCAAGACCGTGACGTTCGATCGAATTGAAGATGCGCAAACCGGTATCCGAGGAATTGCGCGACAACAGAATGACCTCGATCTGCGGCAGTGCCGGATTGTCGGAACGCGCCAGCGCCTGCAGCTTCTGCACCAGGGGAAAGGCCATGCCCGGCTCCAACGGCTCGTCTTCGCGAGCACGCTGGTAGTTGGCATAGGCTTCCACACCCTGCGCCTCGAACAAGGCGTGGCTGTCTTCCAGATCAAACAGGGCCCGGGCCGACAAGGCCACGACCAGGCGCTCTTCGCCCGGGGTTGCCACTTGCCGGGCGGGAGGCATCTCAGACGGTAAATTGTTCATTGAGGATGCGCTCTTCCATGTTGTGCTCGGGGTCGAACAGCAAGGTCGCGGTCTTGTCCCGGGACTCTCGTACCTGCACTTCCACGACGTCGCGCACTTCAAAAGAATCGGCCGTGGCACTGACAGGCCGTTTCCAGGCATCAAGGATTTCGAATCTGACCTCGGTATCGTTGCGCAAAATCGCCCCTCGCCAGCGACGTGGGCGGAACGGGCTGATGGCCGTCAACGCCAGCACCTCGCTGCCCAAGGGCAGGATCGGCCCATGCGCAGACAAGTTGTAGGCGGTGCTACCGGCTGGCGTGGCCAACATTACGCCATCGCAGACCAATTCATCCAGACGCGGCGAGCCATTGAGATAAACGCGAATCTTGGCCGCCTGCTTGGTCTGGCGCAGCAGCGAGACTTCGTTGAAGGCCAAAGCCTGGATCGCACCACCGGCCTCGGTGATGGCCTGCATTTCCAGAGGCTTGAAGGTAGTGGCTTCGGCCTGGGCAATACGGGCCGGAAGTTCTTCGACCAGAGCCTCGTTCAACAAAAAACCGACCGAACCCGCACGCATGCCATAAATCGGCTTGTGCAAGGCCAGGTGTCGATGCAGGGTCTGCAACATGTAGCCATCGCCACCGAGGGGCACGATGACATCGGCCTGATCCGGCCCGACATTGCCATAGCGTGATTCCAGTGCGGACAGCATCTCCTGGGCGACCTGGGTGCGACTGGCAAGAAAGGCAAGTCTGGGCGATGTAGGCATATCGAGATCAGGAAGACACGAAACGGTTACCACTTTAGCCGGGTTCGAGTCGCGTTGTCAGGGACATCTGATTTTCTGATGCCCGCACACAAATGGATCCCAGCCTGCGCTGGGATGACGGTGAAGCCTTGATTAGACCGTTCTCAAATCATTACATAGGAAAAGGGCACCCGAAGGTGCCCTTTTCGTTACTGCTTGTTACAGGTACTTGAATCAGTGGTTGCGACGCAGACCCAGCACCAGCATACCCAAGGCACCCAGCATGCCGAACAGGGCAAGCTTGGACCACAGGGACGAAGCTGGAACGAAGGTCGGAGCAGCCGGGGCAACCGACATTTCCGGGCAAACCAGTTCCCAGACGATATCGTTGGCGCCGGTTTCGTCATTCACGGTGCAGGTCAGTGAACCAGCCTCGACATCCGCACCTGGCGAGCAACCCACGGCAACGCTGGCAGGTGCATCACCCACTGCCAAGGTCAGGTTCGCCGGTGTCACGGTGAAGGCACCCGACACAGCACAAGCAACCGTTGCATCCGGACCACCCACATCACCACCGTTCGGGGTAAAGGTGACCGGCACAGAAACCGGGTTACCCGTGGTGTTGGTGGGCAGCTGGAGAGGATTAGCCGACGACGGGCTGCTGCTGACGGTCGGACCTGCGAGGAGCGTGCCAGCCGGGGCTGAAATCGGCCACGAGAAGTCAAAGCCACCCACAGTTGAGTCGGTACCCACGCAATTCAAGGTGCCGGCAAGAGCCGCAGCACCCAAGGTAGCTTCCACTTCGATGGTCACCGGAGCATTGGCCGGGAAGGCGCCCGGTGCAACGATGGTGAAATCGGGGCCAACTGTGCAGCTGGTGACAGACACGGTGCCTTCGCTACCCGAATCAATGGTGATATCAACACTTGTGGAGTTGGTATCGCCAGGTGCACCACCAGGAATGCTGATGGCCGTACCATCGGCCGGGTCGGAACCAGCAATCACATCAGGCGGCGGGCCGGCAGAGACGGTGATCGTGCCATCTACGATGGTATGCGGACCCGCAGACGGGGAAGCCGTGTTATCACTGAACAAGCAAGATGGTGTCAACGTAAATGTATCCCCATCTGCTGCCGCCGCACCCACTGTGTAGGTAGCTTCA
>CAYRJS010000193.1:1835-5327 GCA_964424535.1 uncultured Aquimonas sp. | reverse complement strand
CAGGGCGAGAGCGCGATATTTCACGGTATCCCGTGCTCCTTTCAGTGGTAATGAGGTCGAGTTGGGGCTGGCCGCAATCAGATCAAGCCAGGGTGCCATTGTCGATCATCCGCACTTGGCCCTGCAAAGTGATCCAGGTCAATTGTGCCAGTACCGGCTCCAGGTCGAAGCAGGCACAATGCGGATTGGTCCCGACGAGATGCACGCGATGCGACTGCGAAACCTGTTGCTGATCCTTCTTTTGGCTGGATCTGCGCCTGTCATGGCGCACACCTTGCTGGTACTCAATGTCAACGGCTACACCCTGGATTCGGCAGGTGAGGTGCAGCGTTTCGAGGCCATGCTGGTCAAGGATGGCAAGGTGCTGGCCACGGGCGCGGCCGATCATCTCCTGACGATGACGGAACTGGATGCCATCCACGATGGCCAGGGCAATACCTTGCTTCCCGGTTTGATCGATGCGCATGGTCATGTCATGGGCTTGGGGCAGGGCCTGCGCGAAGTCGATTTGAGCGGAACCCGCACTCTGGATGAAGCCCTGGAACGGGTACGGGCTTGGGCCCAGGCCCATCCCGAACTGCCCTGGATTTCCGGGCGCGGCTGGAATCAGGTGATCTGGAAGCTGGATCGTTTCCCGACGGCGGCAGAACTGGACCAGGCCGTGGCGGATCGTCCCGTCTGGCTCAGGCGAGTGGATGGCCATGCTGGTTGGGCCAACAGCCTGGCCTTGGCCCAGACCGGTATCGGACCTGATACACCAGACCCGGTTGGCGGTCGTATTGAACACGATGCGCGTGGCAAACCGACCGGGATTCTGGTGGATGGTGCCATGGATCTGGTCGAAAGCCGCATGCCGGAAGCCAGTGCGGAAGAATTGCAGGCCCAGTTGCACGCGGCGCTGGCAGAAATGGCCCGGGTGGGTCTGACCGGCGTACACGATGCCGGTGTCAGTGCCCGCACCGTGGCCCTGTATCGCCAGCAGGCTGATGCCGGGCAACTGACGGCACGCATTTACGCCATGATCCTGGGTACTGAAAAGGATTTTGACCAGTTGGCCGTGGACGGCCCCTTTGGCGGTTATGGACAGGATCGGTTGAGCGTGCGCGCCGTCAAGATGTTGGTTGATGGGGCTCTGGGCAGTCGCGGCGCGGCCTTGCATGCGCCGTACTCGGACGACCCGGGCAACTATGGTCTGACTTACTACGATCTGGACGCCATGGTTGCGGCCATCACCAAGGCGCTGTCGCGCGGCTATCAGGTGGGTATCCATGCCATCGGTGATCGTGGCAATCGCGAAGTGCTCGATGCCTATTCCATCGCCTACCAGAAGCTTGGCCACGGCCGCGAACTGCGCAACCGCATCGAACACGCCCAAATTGTGAGCCTTGAGGACATTCCCCGGTTCTTGCCCCTGCAGCTGACCGCCTCGATGCAGCCGACCCACGCCACCTCCGACATGAACATGGCCGAAGATCGCGTCGGGCCGCAGCGCATCCAGGGCGCCTATGCCTGGCAGCGTTTTCTGGCCCAGGGCACGCCTTTGGCCGGCGGATCGGATTTTCCGGTGGAATCACCCAACCCCTTTTACGGACTCCACGCCGCTGTCACCCGGCAGGATCATGACGATCAACCACCGGAAGGTTGGTACCCACAACAAGCCCTGACCCGCGCCCAGGCGCTGCATGCCTTCACTCTGGGTGCCGCGTGGGCGGCCCATCAGGAAACCACGCTGGGCACATTGGAGCCGGGCAAATGGGCCGATTTCATCCTGATTGATCAGGATTATTTTGAAGTGGCCCCGACAGAAATCTGGAAAACCCGGGTGCTGGAAACCTGGGTCGGCGGTGAGCGCGTATTTGTGCTCGAACCCTGATATTGGATTGGTTACAGGAGATACATCGTGCATGGTGAATACAAAGTGCCAGGCGGCAAACTGGTGGTCGTGGATCTGGACGTGCAGGATGGACGCCTGACACAAGTCCAGGTCAGCGGGGATTTTTTTCTCGAACCGGATACCACGCTGGATGCCATCAATGCCGCCCTGACGGGCCTGCCGGCTGATGCCGGAATGGAGGCCTACACCCACGCCGCCGCCAAGGCCATGGCCAACGCCGATGCCTATGGCCTGACCGCCGAAGCGGTGGCCGTGGCAGTAACACGCGCCCTGGAAGAAGGAGCCCATGCATGAGCCACGAAGCCTGGAATGAACTGGATTGGCAGTTGCTGCATGGCGCGCCCGAATCGCCGCAAATGCAGATGGCCCTGGATGAGGCCCTGATCGACGCGGTCGCCGCCGGGCGTCGGCCACCGACCGTGCGCATCTGGGAGTGGGCCAGTTCGACGGTGGTGATCGGTCGCTTCCAGTCCCTGCGCAACGAGGTCGATCCCGAAGGCGCGCAGCGTCATGGCATCGAAGTGGTGCGACGCATCAGCGGTGGCGGGGCCATGTTCATCGAACCGGGCAACACCATCACCTATTCCCTGTACGCGCCCTTGCATCTGGTCGCCGGCATGAGCTTCCAGGAATCCTATGCCCATATGGACGCCTGGGTGCTGGATGCCCTGGGCCGCCTGGGCATCAAGGCCTGGTACCAGCCCCTCAACGACATCACCTCGGAAGCCGGCAAGATCGCCGGCGCGGCCCAGGCTCGACGCGGCAAGGCAGTCCTGCACCACGTCACCATGGCCTATGACATCGATACCCCCAAGATGCTGGAAGTCCTGCGCATTGGCCGGGAAAAACTCTCGGACAAGGGCACCACCAGCGCCGCCAAACGCGTCGATCCCCTGCGCAGCCAAACCGGCCTGCCGCGTGCGCAGGTAATCGAGGCCATGATCGACACCTTCCGCGATCGACACGGCCTGACACCCGACCAGATCACCGACGACGAACGCCAGCAAGCCGAGCGCCTGGTGAAGGAGAAATTTTCCACACCCGAATGGATTGGCGTGGTGCCGTAACGCTTGCCTTGGCGGCGAGGGCAGAACTCTCCGAAAAAATCGTTATCCCAGCGTAGGCTGGAGGTGCTTTTCAACAGACTGGTGTCTGGTCACCCGTGTTGCTGCCAAAAATAGATTCCAGCCTTCGCTGGAATGACGGTGAAGACGTGTTCAGACCTTTCCTGGTCAAGCTCCACACGAGCAATGAATTTTCATCCAGGACTTGAATCGGGCCCGAAGTGGTCCCATTTTTCAGTTCCCAAACAATGCGTAGGAGACAGTCATGTCCACAGTCACTTTTCACGGCAATCCGGTAACGGTCAATGGCACGGTTCCTGCCGTGGGATCGTCGGCTCCGGCGTTTTCCCTGGTCGACAAGGATCTGGGGCAGCGCACGCTCGGCGACTATGCCGGCAAGCGCAAGGTTCTCAATATTTTTCCCAGCGTTGATACCGGCGTCTGCGCGGCTTCGGTGCGGCAGTTCAACAAGCTCGCCAGTGGCATGAACAACACCGTGGTGTTGTGCATTTCTGCCGACTTGCCGTTTGCCCA
>CAYRJS010000193.1:0-1735 GCA_964424535.1 uncultured Aquimonas sp. | reverse complement strand
ATCCAGGATGTCCGCACTCAACGCTGAAATCGTCACCTCGCGTGGCACCATCCATCTCACCTTGACCCCGGATCAGACCCCGGTGACGGTGGCCAATTTCGTCAATCTGGCCCAGCGCGGCTTTTATGACGGGCTGAAGTTCCACCGCGTCATTCCGGATTTCATGATCCAGGGCGGCTGCCCGAACGGTATTGGCAACGGCGGTCCGGGTTATCGCTTCGAGGATGAATGCACCCCGGCCCTGCGCCACGAGCGGGGCGTACTGTCCATGGCCAATGCCGGCCCGGGTACCAATGGCAGCCAGTTCTTCATCACCCACGTGCCGTGCTCCTGGCTGGATGGCAAGCACACCGTGTTTGGCAAGGTGGTCGGCCCCGAGGATCAGGCCGTCGTGGATGCCGTGCAGGGTGGCGATACCATCGAGACCATCCGTATCGTCGGCGATGCCAGTGGTTTGCTGGCAGCGCAGCAAGCGCGCGTGGCGCAGTGGAATGAGGCGTTGGACCAGCGCTGAGGCGGGTTTTTGCCCCTGTCGCGGATGGCAGGGGCAATGCCTCCCATGTTGCACTGCACGATCAGTGATTCCAGCGTAAAATGGAGCATTGATCGTTGCGAGGACGTGCTTCATGCCACAACTAGCCCGGCGGATGGGTCAGGCCAAGCCCAGCGCCATCATGGTGATTGCCGAAAAATCCCGTGCCCTCAAGGCACAGGGGCGTGACATCATCGGGTTTTCCATCGGAGTGCCCAATTTCCTGCCAGGCGAGCATGTCTATGCCGCAGCGCGAGCCGCCCTGGACAAGGATTCGGGTCAATATGGCTCCAATCGTGGTGCCCCAGCCTTGTTGGAGGCCTTTCTCGGCCACCTTGAACGCAATGGTTTGACGGGCTACACCCAGGCCAACCTGTGCGTGGGCATCGGTGCCAAGCAGGTGCTGTACAACTTGTGCGAAGCCTTGCTTGATCCGGGCGACACCATCGCCTTTCCGGCACCGTACTGGACCACCTACGCCGACATGGCCGCGATCGTGGGCGCCAAGGCTCTGACCTTGCCGTGCCCGCCCGAGCAGAACTACAAGCTCACCCCGGCCCAGCTTGATGCTGCCCTGGCACAAAAGCCCAAGATCTTCCTGTTCAACAACCCGTCCAATCCGACCGGGATGGTCTATCATCGCGATGAAATCGAGGCTCTGGCCGAGGTTCTGGTGCGCCATCCTGATACCTGGATCGTGCTGGATGACATCTACAACCGCATGATTTTCGACGGCGTCGGCTACCACAACGTGCTGCATTTTCAGCCGTCCTTGCGCGAGCGCACCATCGTCGTGGATTCGATCTCCAAGACCTATGGCATGCCGGGCTGGCGGGTGGGCTTGTGTGTAGCGCCGGAGCCGGTCGCCAAGGCCCTGACTACGCTCAATTCCAACCACATCACCAGCTTGCCGGAAGTAGTGACGGCAGCCGCCACGGCGGCCTTGTCCGGACCACAGGATGTGCCGGCAGCCCGCTGTGCCGAGTTCGCCCGCAAGCGCGATACCGTGCTGGCCGCCTTGACGCAGATTCCCGGGGTGCGCTGCCCGCGCCCGGAAGGGGCTTTCTATGCCTTCCCGGATATCCGTGTGGCCTTTGGCAAGACCCACCAGCCCAGCGGTTTGGCGATCACCGATGACGTCAGCCTGTGCGGCGCCTTGCTGGAGGCCAAGTCGGTGGCCTGCGTGCCCGGTTCGGCGTTTGG
>CAYRJS010000192.1:0-5336 GCA_964424535.1 uncultured Aquimonas sp. | reverse complement strand
AGCAGCCTTTTTTGACGCTGAAGGCCTGCAGTCGATCCAGGCCAAGCATCTGCGGAGTGAAGGCTTCGACATGCCCACGGTCAAGGTGGGGCAAGCCGTGGGCGATATCGTCCAGCAACCAGCGGCGGGTGAATTCCGGGTCGATTGAAGTCTGCGAGGATGGTTCGCGAATCAGACGCAGGCTGCGGCTTGTGCCGGCGCTTAGGTCAAGATCGATCTGGTTCCAGTTGCCCTTGCCATCGAAGTGGATTCCGGCGCATTGGCCTTGAGCTCGCACGCCAAGCGCAGCCGGTGTGCAGAAGGCGCCCAGAATTGCCGCATTCGGCAAGGCCGCGATCTCCAGTTTGCTGCGAAAGCGAAAGCGCAATAACCGTTGCGCCAACTCTTCGGCAGGATGATCAGGCAACCACAGCAGCAGATTCTGGGTATCCAGACGCAGTGCCAGAAAGAGCGCGATCACCCGGCCTTTGGGGGACAGCCAGAGATTCCATTGCCAGGTGCCATCGGCGAGAAACGTGATGTCGTTGGCGAACTGGGCTTGGGCAAATGCCAGTGCGTCGGGCCCTGAAAATTGCATGACACCACCGCTTGGCAGGGGATGAAGCAAATTCAGCGAAGGTTCCGGCTTGCTGGACATGGGCTTGGGGTACTACTCTTGCTGCATTGCACGAATTGCCCGCCATGATAAGCCAGTCCGAGCCAACTCCCGAACCTCAGCCTCAGGAAACATCTCCCACGCAGGTGGACCCATCCGTGCCGCCCGGTATGCCGGCCGAATACGGTGGGCGCGGGGGGCTTGACCCGGTGCGCTATGGTGATTGGGAGAAGAACGGGCGCTGCATGGACTTTTGAGCGCCGGCACTTTTCGTACATCCTCAATTTTCTTCGTTCCACTCCAGCGAGAGCGAAACCATGACGCAACGCGAACGCCCCTTGGCCCCGTTCATGCTCGGGCCGTACTACAAGCCCCAGATCACCTCGGTCATGTCCTTCATGCATCGTGCCACCGGCGTGGCATTGGCTGTTGGCCTGTTCGTGCTGTTTGCCTGGCTGGCGGCACTGGCGCATAGCCAGGAGGCTTACGAGAACGTGACTGCCTGCCTGGGATCATTGCCCGGGCGCATCGTGCTGGCGGCTTTTGTCTTCGCGTTGGTTTACCACTTTTTCAACGGCATCCGCCATCTGGCCTGGGATCTGGGCCACGGCTTCACCATTCCCCAGCTTTATCGCAGTGGCTGGACCGTGGTGGCCCTGACCACGGTGGTGACACTGGTGCTCTGGTATATCGGCTTCAGCGTCGGGGGTGCGGCATGAGCAAGGAACAGTTTGATCTGCGCAACCCGATGAAACATGCGGTGGGCTTGGGTTCGGCCAAGGAAGGAACCCATCATTTCATCGTCCAGCGCATCAGCGCCGTGGCCCTGGTATTTCTTGTGCCCTGGCTGGTGTGGCTGGTCATCACCCTGATTCCTGCCGATTACGCTACGGCCCGTGCCACCTTGGCCCAGCCGGTCCATGCCGTGTTGCTGCTGGCCTTCCTGTTGCTGGCGTTCTGGCATGCGCGTCTGGGTCTGCAGGTGGTGGTCGAAGATTACGTTCATAGCGCCGTGCCCAACATCATTGCGCAGCTTTTCGTCTGGTTCGCCTGCTTGCTGGGCGCGCTGGGTTCCCTGGTGGCCGTGGGCCGCATCCTTTTTGCCGCTTGAGTCGAACATGCCTCCTGCCTACAAGATCACTGAACACGAATTTGACATGGTCGTGGTTGGAGCCGGCGGCTCCGGCCTGCGTGCTGCCTTCGGCATGGCCGAAAAGGGCTTGTCCACGGCCTGCCTGTCCAAGGTCTATCCCACTCGCTCACACACCGTAGCCGCCCAGGGCGGTATTGCCGGTGCCTTGGGCAACATGGGCGAAGACGACTGGCGCTATCACTTTTACGACACCGTCAAGGGTTCGGACTGGCTGGGCGACCAGGACGCCATCGAATTCATGTGCCGGGAGGCGATCCCGGCAATCTACGAACTGGAACACTACGGTGTGCCGTTCTCGCGTACCGAAGATGGCCGCATCTACCAGCGTCCTTTCGGTGGCATGACGACCCGTTATGGTGAAGGTCCAGCAGCCCAGCGTACCTGTGCCGCCGCCGACCGTACCGGTCATGCCATGCTGCATACCCTGTATCAACAGGCGCTGGCGCACCATGCACGCTTCTTTGACGAGTATTTCGCCCTTGATCTGATCATGGACGACGAGGGCGCTTGCCGTGGCGTGCTGGCCCTGGAAATGGGGACCGGCGAACTGCACCTGTTCCGCGCTCAGGGCGTGGTTTTGGCCACGGGTGGCTTTGGTCGTGCCTACTTCTCCTGCACCTCGGCCCATACCTGCACCGGTGATGGCGGCGGCATGGCTCTGCGTGCCGGCCTGAAACTGCAGGACATGGAATTTGTCCAGTTCCACCCGACCGGCATTTACGGCGCGGGTTGCCTGATTACCGAGGGCGTGCGTGGTGAGGGTGGTTATCTGACCAACGCCAAGGGCGAGCGCTTCATGGAGCGCTATGCTCCGCATGCCAAGGATCTGGCTTCACGCGACGTGGTCAGTCGTGCCATCACCATCGAAATCCGCGAAGGTCGTGGTGTGGGTGAGCACAAGGACCATGCCCATCTCAACCTGATGCATCTGGGTCCGGAAGTGATCCACGAGCGTCTGCCGGGTATCGCCGAATCCGCCCGCATCTTTGCCGGTGTGGACGTGACCAAGGAGCCGATTCCGATCCTGCCCACGGCCCACTACGTCATGGGTGGCATCCCCACCAATCGTTTTGGCGAAGTGGTGCAGCCGCGCAACGGCGAATCCGAAAGCGTGGTACCGGGCCTGTACGCCATCGGCGAGGCGGCCTGTGTGTCCGTGCATGGCGGCAATCGCCTGGGATCCAACTCCCTGCTGGATCTGGTGGTGTTTGGCCGGGCCGTGTCCAATCGCTGCGCTGAAACCATCGTCAAGGGGGCCAAGCACAAGCCTCTGCCGGCGTCGATCCTGGATCCGGCGCTGTCCAACCTGGATCGCGTACGCCATGCCAAGGGCGATCTGCCAACGGCGAAGATTCGCGAGAACATGCAGCGCACCATGCAGGTGGACGCTTCGGTGTTCCGCACCGCCGAAACCTTGGCCGAGGGCGTCAAGAACATCACCAAGGTTCTGCATAGTTTCGAAGACGTTCGCATCACCGATCGTTCGATGATCTGGAATTCGGATCTGATCGAAACCCTGGAACTGCAGAACCTGCTGGGCCAGGCCGTGGTAACCATGGCTTCAGCGGAAAACCGTACCGAATCGCGGGGCGCACACGCCCGCGAGGATTTCCCGGAGCGGGATGACGAGAACTGGCTCAAGCACACCCTGGCTTCGATCGACGCCAAGGGCCAGGTCAGCTTCGATTACCGGCCAGTACGGCTGCAGCCGTTGACTGATGAGGTCAAATCGGTGCCGCTGGCCAAGCGTGTGTACTGAGGATGGAAATCGGGGTTGCAGGCTTTGGCTACACTGAAGCCCCAGGTTCCACTGCTTCCACCTGAAAATCGGATTGCAATGCCATGGCTGAATTGACGCTCCCCAAAAACTCCAAGGTCCAGAAGAAGGGCAAGCATTTCCCTGTCAAGAACCCCAAGGGCGAAGTGCGTACCTTCAAGATCTATCGCTGGGATCCGGACGAGGACGCCAAGCCACGCGTGGATACCTACGAGATCGACATGGGCAGCACCGGGCCGATGGTGCTCGACGCCCTGATCAAGATCAAGAACGAGATCGACTCCACCCTGACCTTCCGCCGCTCCTGCCGGGAAGGGGTGTGTGGTTCGTGTGCCATGAACATCGAGGGCACCAATACCCTGGCCTGCACCTGCGCCACCGCAAGCCTGGGCAAGAAGGAAGTGCGCGTGTTCCCCTTGCCGCACATGCCCGTGGTCAAGGATCTGGTGCCCGACCTGACTCACTTCTTTGCCCAGTACGCTTCCATCCGTCCCTGGCTGCGCACCAAGAGCCCGGCCCCGGCCAAGGAACGCCTGCAGTCACCAGAAGATCGCAAGAAGCTCGACGGCTTGTACGAATGCATTCTGTGTGCCTGCTGTAGCACGGCATGCCCAAGCTACTGGTGGAACGGCGACCGCTATCTGGGCCCGGCCATCCTGTTGCAGGCCTATCGTTGGCTGGCTGACTCGCGCGACGAGGACACCGGCGAGCGTCTGGATGAACTGGAAGACCCTTTCAAGCTGTATCGCTGTCACACCATCATGAACTGCACCCGCACCTGTCCCAAGGGCCTGAACCCGGCCCAGGCCATCGCGGAAATCAAGAAAATGATGGTGGCCCGACGCGGCCTTTGAGCGAAACGTCCGGGTTTTACATCTATTTGTACCGACTGCTTCCAAGGCGAAGCAGTCGGCAAGGTTTGCCACGATGACTGACTTTGACCGTGAGCATTACTGCCCGGCGTAGTCCAGACATCGGCGAACGACACGCGAGGAAACCATGACCCAGCATACGGAAGCTCAACTGTTGTCGCGCATGCGCTGGCGCAGCCGTCGCGGCATGCTGGAACTGGACCAATTGCTGGTGCGTTACCTCAATCAGGCCTGGACCAGTGCCGATGCCGAAGAACGCGAGACCTATCGGCGCCTGCTTGAATGCGAAGACACTGATCTGTGGACCTGGGTGCAGGGCAAGGATCGCCCCGAAGACGGCTCGCTGGATACCTTGATCCAGAAGATCCGCAACTTGCCGGTACGTTGATCACCACGCGTCGGTGCAATGCCGCCGCATCAGTAAATCAGATTCACCATCCCGATCACCACCACCAGATACAGCACCGTCAGTGGCAGACCGGTGCGTATCAGGTCGGCGCTGCGATAGCCACCCGGTCCGCTGATCATGGTCAGGACGGTATTGGAGGTGCTGATCAGGTTGTTGGAAGCCGACAAGGCAATGATCATGGCGAAGGGCAGGGGTGCCGCACCCGCCGAGATCGCGATATTGATGGCGATGGGCACCATGATGGCCGTGGCTCCGACGTGGCTGACCACCAGCCCCAGAATCACCGTGAGCACGGCCAGGGCCGACTGCAGCACGATGATGGGCATGTCGCCGATTCGTTCCATCACCATCTGGGCCAGGTAGTTCGCCAGCCCGGTTGAATCCACGGCCCAGCCCAGCGGCAGGATGCCGGCCATCAGGAACACGGTTTTCCAGCTGATGGCGTTGTAGGCCTCGTCCATGTTGATGACACCGGTCAGCACCATGGCAATGGCACCGGACATCAAGGCCACCGGTACCGACATCTGGTG
>CAYRJS010000191.1:0-5340 GCA_964424535.1 uncultured Aquimonas sp. | reverse complement strand
ACCCGGGCACCCGCGCCTTGAAGATGTGCACGAACACCACCGCGAACACCAGCAACTGCAACAACGGCGCCAGCACTGTCCATGCCGCACCGAGGAGGTTGGCGGTGAAGCGGTTTCTCAGGTCCTGTCGCACAAGCAAGCCAAGCATGAGGCTACAAACACTTCCTATATTGACAAGCCCTTGCAGGACGTTGCGCCCGGGGCTGGCACGCAGGCCAATACGTTACCCTCAAACGCGCTCGATGTCGAAACAAGAAGGGCAGACCGTAGTCTGCCCTCCAGTGCCCTCAGGGCTGATCAATCAGCTTCAGGCGCGCAATGACTTCATCATTGAGCGTGACCGGCTGATTCGAGAAGCTGGAAATATAATCACGCCTGGTTCCGGAAATGAAACGGGAGCGAGCCTCATCCATAAGCACCAGCTTGACCTCATCAAAACTCAGCTGGCGCGCTGGAACAACTTTTTCCAACTTGATCACATGATAGCCATAACTGCTGCGCACAGGCGAAGAAATATCCCCTTCATTGGAAAGCGTGGCGACACCTTGGGCAAAGGCCTCATCAAAACCTTCCGGCGTAAAGTGGCGCAGCCAGCCGTCTTCTCCTGGATTACGCTTGGAGTATTCGCTTACCAGCTCACCGAAGTCTTCGCCGCTCAGCGCGAGGGAGCGGACCTTTTCCGCCAAGGCAAGCGCCTCTTCCTCTTCGCCACGCTCATCAACCGCGATCAGCACATGCCGCACATCAATCTGACGCGGCCGCACATGGCTTGCCTTGTCAGCCTGATATAGCTCACGTGCCAGCACCTCGTAGTCCGGCACCGGCTGTGCCTGCAAATAAACTTCGACTTGGTTACGCGCCAAGACGTCCTGTCGCACATGCTCAAGCTCTTCGATCATGCGAGGATCCTGGTGCAACCCTTGAGACTCCGCCTCCTTCGCCAGCTGACCGGTAAGCAAGGTGGTTTCCAGCAGACCAGCCACCTTCTGGCCATCCATCAAAAAGCCACGGCGACCCTCTGGCGGAATTTGCGAGCGAATCTTAGCCTTCAGATCCCCCACAGTAATCACCACTCCACCACGCTTCGCCACCACCTCATCATCAGCAGGAATTTCCACGTCACTTGCAACAACAGATGGGGCCAAAATCAAGAAAAGGATCCCAACCAGCTTCTGGCCAAAACAGATAGATTTTAACTGCATGTCATTCCCTAGCAATTTTACCGTCCGCGCCCGATCGGAAGCGGGATCTGAAACCAAACAGACTGGTCCGCGCCCACCTCGGGCGCGGAGCGTCATCCAACCAAGTGTCAGTTCTCAAGACTCACAGCAAGGCCGCAATAGTTGCCAGTGCCACAATTCACTGCTGGGATAGTAGCACCCGGCGCAAGCATCAGATTCTGCCTTGCAATATTGAGATACATTGTCTTTCCAGCCGGAGTATTGCAGTACGTCATGCCTGTGGTCCTCATTCTCGCCTTGAAAGTCTCCGAAGGAGCAGAAACACGACAGGACGTACTGGATCCATAGTGATCACCGCTACTGCCCAATCTTGGACGGAAGTCACCGGGACAAGGACTTATCGTCATTACCAGCGGGGACTTTTCGATCACTTCGCCTGGTGTGGAGCCCATGAAATTGATAGTCGCCTGTTTTCCTTCCGCAATACTGAAAGAGAGAGCCACATATTGCTTGTCATTGAGGGATTTGGGCAGCCCGCCGCCACCGATGCTACCCGTGGAAGTTCCAAGTACTCCTCCAGTCCGTGCAGTGAATGTCTCACGGATCTCCGTGAACCCTCTGCTTGTTCCCAGGTAGCTGAGATACCTCTGATATTCAGTGGGATTATTGGCCTGAAGCTCGGCAAGATAGGTATTGCAGTGCTCCGTACCACCTCCACCGCTCGACCCACCGGACGGAGCCAAGGTAACGGTGTGTTTTTCTTCCTTGTAGGCGCCCACACCCAAGTTGGGCGTGCTGAAACAGCGCAAGGTGAACTCGTATGAAGTCGGATCGGTCGGATGCCGCGCCAGTCCACCGACCTGGAAACCATCCGCAGCTGTTGTCGTCGCGGGCCATTCCTTCTCCCATGTGCTGGCGACGACGCCAGTTGGAGCTGCGCGACCCTGACAGTTCTGGGCTCCTGGCGCACTCCAGTAAAGCCTTGCGGCGGTGTTGCTGGCCGCCACCGGATTTGCTGGTCCCTGGAAGGTGATTTCAGGCGCGCTACCAGGGGTACCAGACCCGCCCGATGCTCCGATGTTGGGGCAATTGCCTGCATTCAAGGCACAGTCAATTACCCAGTTGCCTTGGTCGTCGAAACCCGCATTGGTAAACGGGATCGCGACCTTGTCCACGCCATCCACTTCCTCTTTGGCGTCTGCGCTAGCACCAGGTAAGGCATTGACGTTCTTGAGGACCACCTTGCGCTGCTGCTGCGCGAGCACGTCTGTGCTTGCTCCAGCAAGCAATGCCGCAGCAACAGCGGCGACGAGAAGTTTGTGCGACATCATTGTCAGTCTCCAGACCAAGGGAATTTTCATGGGGATTGCGTCAACGCCAGCCGTACCTGTCGCGACGGAACCATGGGATTGTAACGGAGCCAGAGTGAACGCAACTGGGATCTCGTGACATAGACACCGTCGCGCTTCGCATACAGCCCACACCCAGCGTCGTCATGTTCCCTGAAGTGCCCCCCTCTCGCAAGACTCACGCTGTTGAACGGCGGTACCGAAGCGACGGAAGAGCCTGCATCAAGCAGGCAGGCCGCATGTCATACCCGGCCGATCATCCGCATCCAACTCATGATCTGAACAGACGCGCTGCCTGCCCCACATACAAAAAAAGCAATGGAGCCAAAAGGCTCCATTGCTTCTTGTTGCATCGGAGTCAGGAAGAGTCAACTTCCTTTCCCAATCAGGCCATTTGCGTCAGGCCTGATTCGCCATTACGGCCCGGGGGTAGCAGCAGCGCCGATTTCGCGCGAAACACGGTGACGATGAACCTGGTTGTAGTTGGCCAGGACGCCGTCAGCCACGTTTTCGTTCACGTAGTGAGCGGCCCAGAAGCCGATCACCGGCAGACCGCCGAGACGCACTGCAGTGTAACCAGCGTCAGCAACCGACTCCTGGAACTGCGTGAAGCCGATGCGAGCCCAACCATTCTTGAAGCCCTGATCTGCAATGTGGCTGATGCCGCGGCCACCGACAGCTTCAGGCGTCTTCAGCACGGAGGTAGCACCGCCAGCAGCGATGGCCTGACCCATACCGATCACGTTCGCCTCGAGGCAGAGCGACAGACCCGGCTCACCCGGACGCGGGGGCGAGAAGCCGATCGAACCACCACGCGGGGTACGCTCTTCACGATCCCAGTATGCGAACTGGATCGGCTCGCACAGCGAGGTGTTGCTGGCGAACGTGTTCGTGCCGTAGATCGGGGTCATCGTGGAGTCGGCGTAACCCTGAGCACGGGTGAACGGCGAAGTGCCATTCGCGCCGTAAGGTACGACTCCAGCCGGATTGCGGTAGGTGTGGACTTCCTTGGTCGGGAAGGTCACAACCCAGTCGGACTGGGCAAAGCTGCCATCGACGTAGTACTCATTGGCGATGTAGCGAGCCTGCAGCACGGCGGTCACGGCGTTGGCGGAATCCCACGTGGTCGGGAATGCGGCGTCAACCGGGGTACCGTCGGCAGTGAAGACACGTGCCACTGCGAAACCAGGGATGGTTTCTGCTTCCGACAGGCGCGGATAGACCGTACCCGGCTGGTAGTGCAGGTTGTCGTCCAGACGGTAGAAACCGTTGATGGCGTCAGCGTTGTAGCTGTAAGCCAGACCAGCTGCGCCGTTGAGGATCAGGCCGCCACCGAAGATGCCACCGGTACCACCGGCCTCACCACAAGCGGTTGCGCCGGCTGCGAGCGAACCCGGAGCACAGACGTTGGTCAGACCCTTGCCGATGTCGTTGTAGTTGCCGCCGGACTCGGTCATCCAGGTGCCACCCAGCTCCCACTCTTCCACGAGGAAGTCGCAGTCGCGCGGCACGCCATTGACGTGCGTGGCGGCCGTTGCGTGGGCACCGATCAGGTCACCCATTTCGATCATCTCGATATGGCCCTGACGCATACGCGGAATGTTGTCCGGGCTGTCGACACCGTTGGTGCCGCCCATTCTGTCAGCATTCCAGTAAGCCAGCATGGAATCGCTGAACGGCTGGCCAGCAGCCGGAATAGCCGGCACGGTGCAGGAGGTATCTGTGGTCATCAGACGCGGCAGGCCGCTCGGCGAGTCGACCACAGCAGCAGTCCACACGTCGTACGGGGACAGGTACAGGTTGAAGTCGAGCACTTCCTTCGAGTTCATGGACTCGAGGAAACGCACCTTCACGGCCTTCACATTATCGGAGGTATTGACCACCGAGATCAGCGTGGTGTTGTCACCATTGACCGTGTAGTAGGGATACAGCAGGACCTGACCAATGCCATCCGGATTCAGGATGACAGCGTTGGCCACGCCCGCCAGACCGGCGACGCCGGCGACGCCGGCGATGATGGCCGTAGTCAGCGAATTCTTTCTCATCACAACACTCCTAGAGTCAAACACACAGGGCTTTTTATTAACCGCCCATCGTTTACGGGACCCGGCGCCAACAGCCGCACGGCATCCTGCACGATGAAGCGTGCCAGAGTATAGACAGTTCCACACTCATCCTGCAACTACCGCCCAGCCCGTCCATGGCGGAACCCGCAGGGTTGTCACACTAACGATTCCGGAGATCCAACTCATTGTTCTGGCAGGAAATACCACTCATTGCCGGAGCGAATCCAGCGTTCCTTCGTTGGAGTTGGGACCAGCATCTCTCCTCCTGTCGCCGGAATCTTCACCTCTGACTTCACGTCGATGAACAGCCGGCAGACGTCTTGCTCCTGGCAATCCACGTCCTGAACCCGAGCGGTCCTCCATCGGACCTGGGTGCTGGCAGTACTGCGCACGTATGCATCCTTGCTCGTGACACTGCGAAAACCGGGCGACATGTAGTCGTATGCCAAGCCGTACTGCTTGTCAATGAGATGCTGCCAGCGTGCCTCGGCTCGCCTTGCAACCAGCGCATCCACGCCGTCGGATCCTGAAGCGGCGGGCTTGGTCTCAAGCTGTGAGGCACAGGCTGCGGCAAGGATGAGAAGGCTTGCGGCAACGATATGTTTGTACATGGAATTCTTCTCCGAATGCTTCAAGTTCAATGGACTGGCGTGACCGGCGCCAAATCGGCGGGTGCAATGCCCTGCGCGCGCAGCGGCTCCAGGGCGCGGAACTGGCGGCCATACTCTTCGGTAAGGCGGCGAG
>CAYRJS010000190.1:0-5346 GCA_964424535.1 uncultured Aquimonas sp. | reverse complement strand
AGCTCATCGTGTGTGAGCTCGTTGTGCCCGCCTTTGAGCGCGCGGTGGAGGATGCCTTGCTCAAGCGGGAAAACCTCTTTCTTCATGAACTGGCGCACTGTGTCCAGCATCATCCGCTCTTCGTCTGACAGGGAAAAGTCGATCATTGATAGTCTCCTACATCGGGTTGAAAAAACTGACTTACATGTAGGTTAATTCAATTTTCAACAAAGAGAACATTGGGGTAAGCACCAATGACTTTTTGTTTTTCAACTTACTACCATGCAAGTTAGTTCATGCGCCGACGAGAACTATCTTGCATCCCTCCGGTCACCCGGATCGTCGGAATTCGGTCAGTAGCAAATAAGGAGACAAGCCATGTTGAGACAGTTCTCTCGTTTGGCAACCCGGGCGATTGGTCTGGGTGCGCTGGTGCTTTCGGCTCAGTTCGCGGCGGCCCAGCAGCCGCCGGTGAAGGTGGGCCTTCTTGTGATTGACAGTGGTCCATTTGCAGCTTCCGCGAAGGACACGGAAGCGGCCGCGCGCGCGGCGGTGGACATCCTGAATGGAGAAGGGGGGGTGCTCAACCGCAAGATCGAGTTGGTGGTGCAGGCTCACTCGGGATCACCCGCTACCGCGCAAGCAGCGGCGACCCGGCTGGTTCAGCAGAGTGGCGTGACGATGATCACCGGTCAATTGCCCAGCTCACACGCACTGGCTCTGGTGCCTCGCCTGTCTGCACTCAACGTGCTGCTCATTGACGGCTATTCGCAAAGCGCGGATCTGATGACCCGCAGCTGCGCCGCGAACTACTTCCGGGTCTCCACGCCCGACCCGGTGATCACGGCATTGCTCAAGCAATACGTTCAAGATTCCGGCGCCAAAACCTGGAACGTGATCTCGGTGGACTATGCAGCAGGCCAGACATTCGCCAAGAACTTCGCAGAGATGGTGACTTCGTTGGGTGGCAATGTGCAGATGTCGCTGTTCGCACCTTTTGGCACCACCGACTTTGGCACCTACATATCCCAGTTGTCCAAGCCCGCCGACGGCCTGATGGTGACCTTGTTCGGCTCGGATGCGATCAATTTCGCCAAGCAGCAAAGGCAGTTTGGCCTGTTCGACAAGTACAAGCACGTGCTCGGAAACGGTTTTGCCACGGAAGCCGAACTGCGCTCCATGGGTGACAACGCATTGGGGGTTCTCAACGGCATGTCGTACCACAACTCCCTTCCAGGCAAGCGCAATGCCGACTACGTCAAAGCGTTCGAGGAACGTGTGAAACGCAAGCCGACCTATGCGGATGCCGACATCATGGTGTCGTTGGAGATGCTGCGCGCGGCTGCCCAGAAGGCCAACTCGATCGAGGTGCCTCAGCTCAAGGCAGCACTGGAGGGCATCAACGCAGACACCATCTATGGCACCGTGCTCATGCGCGCAGCCGATCATCACCTGATCCGCCAGCACACCTTGGGGCAAGTGGTGCGCACGGCGGATGGAAAGGGCGTTGAGTTCAACGTGAAGTACGTCAAGCAAGGTGCTGACCTCTATCCGCCGCCCTCGAGCGAATGCAAGCCGCAATAGCCTGCCCATTGGCCCACAAGAGGACACGTTGATGGACTTCAGTCAGATTTTGAGTGTCACCCAGCTGGCCAATGCGCTCGCACTGGCCGCGTTGCTGACCATTCTTTCCAGTGGCCTGGCCCTCATCTTCGGACTGAGGGACGTGATGAACTTCGCTCACGGTTCGCTGTACATGCTGGGCGCCTACTTGGGCTACTCCATTGGCGGAGCGATGAACTTCTGGGCGGCCCTGC
The DNA here is from genome assembly GCA_964424535.1 of uncultured Aquimonas sp. Classification (GTDB taxonomy): domain Bacteria; phylum Pseudomonadota; class Gammaproteobacteria; order Xanthomonadales; family Xanthomonadaceae; genus Denitratimonas. The sequence continues at coordinate 3,550 of CAYRJS010000190.1, read as the reverse complement.
TCATCGTGCCCTTGCTGCTGGCCTTGGTAGGTGTCGTTTTTGAACTGGCTGTCCTGCGACCGCTGCAACAGCGATCCCACATGGATGTGGCACTGATCACCTTTGGCTATGCGTTGATCATTGCGTCCCTGGTCTACAAGGCCTGGGGAACCGCGCCGCTATCGGTGGAGGCGCCCGACGTGCTGGCTGGATCGATGCAGCTGCTGGGCAGTCAGTACCCGGTGTACCGCGTGTTCATGATCTGCGTCGGCTTCGGAACGTGCGTGGCGCTGGCGCTGTGGTTGCGATACACAACGTCCGGCATGCACACCCGGGCGGTGAGCCAGCAACCCCACATCGCGCGCATGATGGGTGTGAACACCGATCGGTTGAGTCTGATGGTGGTGTGCCTGGGCACCGGTTTTGCGGGTCTGGCGGGTGTGCTGGCCGGACCCTACCTGTCGGTCGACCCAGGCATGGGAAGCGCCATTCTGATCAGTTGCCTGATCGTGGTGGTGGTGGGCGGACTGGGCAGCATCGGCGGTGCGATCGCTGCTGCCGTGGTTTATGGCTTCATCCAGGTCATTGGCAGCGTGCTCTTTCCAGCGCTCGCTGCGCTGGCGCCTTACCTTCTTCTTTTCCTCGTCCTTCTCTGGAGGCCCCAGGGCTTCGGCAGGGGGCGCGCATGATGTTCACCCATACCAACAATCTTTCACGAGCCAGTGCCCCGACGACCGCAGGAGGCCGGCGCGACCTGCCTTGGGCCTGGATGGCCATTGCGGCTCTGGTGGTCCTGGGGCTGCTGCTCCCGGCCCGGCTGCTCAATGCGTACTACCTGGGTTTGGCGATCGACGCCGTCGGGCTGGCCATAGCCGGTATAGGCATCGGGTTTTTGATGCACCAATCGGGTCTGGTGCTGTTTGGCGTGGCGGCTTTCGTCGGCCTGCCAGCGTACCTGCTGGGCATCACCACGACCCATTGGGGCATCAACCTCTCGGTGGCTGTGCTGCTGGCCTTGTTGGGGACGCTGTTGTTCGCGCTGCTGGTGGGGGCGCTGGTCGTTCGAACCAAGCCGCTGGCCTTTGCCATGCTCACCCTGGCCTTGGCGCAATTGCTGAAGTCGACCATGATCTTGCAGGCTGCACGTCCGCTGACCGGCGGAGACGACGGCCTGAGCATGGTGTTTTCAGGCACGTTCCTGGGGTTGACGCAAGCCGAACTCGGGAAGCCTGAGGTGTTCTGGCCGCTGGCTTGGTGTGCATTGTGCGTGGTCGCCTTCATCTCCTGGGCCGTTGCTCGTTCGCGCTTCGGCCAGACGCTTCGCGCGATCAAGGCGAACGAGGAACGCATGCGATTCTCTGGTTTCAACACCTACGTTCCTCGCTTGCTGGCTTTTTTGCTGGCGGTGCTGCTGATCTCGATCGCTGGCGTGCTGATGGGGCTTCGCGCCGCATTCGTCTCGCCCGAAGCGCTCGACTTCGGTATGGGGGGGCACTCGCTGTTGGCGGCGATCATCGGTGGGCCTGCCACCGTGGGTGGCCCCATTCTTGGCGCGGTTCTCTACACCCTGGGTCAGGACTTCTTCGGCAGCACCGGCTACCTGGAGCTTTTGACTGGGGCGGCCGTGGTGATCATGCTCACCGCGTTTCCCCAAGGCGCCATGGGTGTTGTGCTGAAGGCGTGGTCATGGATTCGAGTCTGGTTCGCGGGGAGGCGCTGATGCTGCGTATCGAAAACCTCAGCGTTCGCTATGGCAGCGTGCGCGCACTGACCGACGTCAGTCTGGAAGTCAAGGAAAAAGGTCTTTTGCACGGCGTCATAGGACCCAACGGTGCGGGAAAGTCGACGTTGATGGATGCGATCACCGGCCGCATCAAGCCATCTTCGGGGCGCGTGCTGCTCAACGGTGACGATGTGACAAACCGAAGCGTCGAATGGCGTCGACGCAAAGGCATGTCCCGCTCGTTCCAGCGGACGAGCATCTTTGCAGGTTTCACCGTGGGGCAGCAGTTGGAACTCGTTGCGCGAAAGCTCAATGAAACCCATTTGCACGAGATCGTCAGCACCTTCGATCTCGACGGCGTGTACGACGAGCAAGCCGATCTGATCGCCTATGGCGATCAGCGTCGCGTGGACATCGCGCTGGCCATGCTTGGACGGCCCGATTTGATGCTGCTGGACGAGCCGGCCGCAGGTTTGTCTAGCACCGAAACCAACGCGCTCTTCGGTCACCTGGCCAATCTGGTTCGTAGCCGTGGCGTCACGGCCATTGTGGTCGAGCACGATGTGGATGCCGTGTTCCGGTACTGCGATGTGGTCACCGCGCTCGACCTGGGTCAACTGATGATCAGTGGCGACCCCAAGACCGTGCGCTCCAATGAACAGGTTGTGCAAGCCTATCTCGGGAGTTACGCATGAGCTACCTCAAGATTCGGGGACTGTCGGCGGGCTATGGAAAGTCGGTGGTATTGAGAGGTGTCGATCTCGACGTGGACGCCGGCGAATCGGTCGCTGTCGTGGGCAAGAACGGCGCCGGAAAATCCACCTTGCTCAACTCGTTCTTCGGCGGCACGACCATCAAGGGCGGCAGCATCCAGATCGATGGCCAGGAGATGCAGCGGCGGCCCGCCTTTGCCGCACCGCACCTGGGCGTGACGATATCCCCGCAAGGGCGGTTGATCCTGCCGCACCTCACGGTGCAGGAAAACCTGCAGCTTGGCGCGGCCAGCCGGCGCCCGGGCAACTGGACGCTGCAACGTGTGTACGCGCTGTTCCCGATCCTGGAAGAGCGGCGTGACAAGCTTGGGACGGCCCTGTCGGGTGGCCAGCAACAGATGCTGGCGGTCGGTCGCGCGCTCATGGGCAACCCGCGCGTGCTGCTGCTGGACGAGCCTTCCGAGGGGCTTTCACCCGTGCTGGTGGATACGTTGGTCGATGCCTTTAACCAGATACGGGAAACCGGTACCGGCTTGCTGGTCGTTGAACAGCATCTCAGCCTCGTCAAGCGTGTGACGCAGCGTTTCGTTGTGATGGCCAAAGGCGAGATCATCGACCGCGGCCTCACCGCCGAAATCGGCGACGAGAAGCACCAGCGAGCGCTTGCTTTCTGACGGATTTTTTGCGGTGTGCGGCTTCCTGAGGTTCGGCGTCGTTTGACGTATGGGGCCTCGCACGCCTTCTTCAATTGAAATTTCGAGGTGGTATGAAAGTATTGGTGACCGTCAAACGCGTGGTGGACTACAACGTGAAGGTCCGAGTGAAGTCGGACGGCAGTGGAGTGGACATTGCGAACGTGAAGATGAGCATGAACCCGTTCGACGAGATTGCGGTGGAAGAGGCGGTGCGGCTCAAAGAAAAAGGCGTGGCCACGGAGGTGATCGCGGTCTCCTGCGGCGTGGCGCAGTGCCAGGAGACGCTGCGCACGGCCATGGCCATCGGCGCGGACCGCGCGGTGCTGGTGGAGACGGGCGCGGAGCTGCAGCCCCTGGCCGTGGCCAAGCTGCTCAAGGCCCTGGTGGACAAGGAGCAGCCCGGGCTGATCATCCTGGGCAAGCAGGCCATTGACGACGAC
>CAYRJS010000189.1:0-5363 GCA_964424535.1 uncultured Aquimonas sp. | reverse complement strand
CTCGACTCGGACGAACCCAGCGTGAAAGTCAACCACACAAAACGAGAGAGAGGCCACATGGAGTGGCTGAATTTAGTTCGATAAATTGATGCAGGCTTGGAATTTGCTTGCGGGGCCTTTTTGATTTGGATGCTTGTCGAGGCGTGGGGCTGAACAATTGATGCTCTGACACCTTCTCTGTCGTTTTTCTTTCTGGATATGGGCAATCAGGTATCCTTGCAACATGAACTACCTCGCCCATTTGCTGCTGGCTGGCCCTGATGAAGAGACGATGGTGGGGGCATTCTTGGGGGATTTCGTCAAGGGTCGGGATCTGGCGGGTTTTGCCCCGGTGGTGGCACGGGAAATCCGTTTGCATCGCTTGATCGATACATTTACCGATACGCATCCCGTGGTGCAGGCGGCCCAGGCCCTGTTCGAGCCGGGGCGACGGCGCTATGCCGGTATCGCCCTGGATGTGTTTCACGATCATGTGCTGGCGGGTGATTTCGAGCACTATGCAGGGCAGCCGCTGGCCGCGTTCAATTGGCGGGCGTATCGCGCATTGCTGGAGGGATTGCCGGAAAAACCCGAATCGGCCCGCCGCGTTGCCCGGCGCATGGCTGAACATGACTGGCTGGGCAGTTATGCCGAGTTCGACAACGTCCGCCAGGCTTTGCGTGGCATTGGTCGGCGTTTGTCACGCGGGAGTGCGCAACTGGAAGCCTGCGCCGAGGACCTGGCCCGTCATCATGAAACCTTGGCTGCGGGGTTTCCTATCCTGTTTCGGGATTTGCGCGCCTTTGCGCAGGCGCAGCGGTCGATGGCTGTTGAGAGGCCGGTTTGAAGCTTGGGCGTAAAGCCAATGAAATACGCCAGCGTCGACATGAATATGATGTAATACATCGTATTCGCATGTCTTTGGAGATTTGTCATGAGCGTCACCACGGTTCGCTTGCAACCTGAGGTCGAGAGTGGCCTTGAAGCCATGGCCGAAAAGCTTCAACGCAGCAAGAATTGGCTGGTCAACCAGGCCGTTCGTGAATTTGTGGCGCGGCAGGAGATGGAGGAGCAGCGCTGGAGCGAAACGCTGTCCGCCATGGAGTCGATTGCACAAGGTCAGGTTGTTTCGGGTGATGCCGTCCACGCCTGGCTCAGGTCATGGGGAGGTACCGATGAATTGCCTGCCCCCAAGGTCGGCGGGTGAGGCTGGTCTATTCCCGTGAGGCGGTCGCGGATCTTGCGCGACTTCGGGAGTTTATTGCCGACAACAACCCCGATGCGGCGGCACGCATCGCGGCCGACCTGATCGCCCGAATCGACCATCTATGTGCGTTTCCGAAGATGGGTCGTGGTGTTTCCAGTGCTCCCGATCCGGAAATGGTGCGGGATTTCATCTTCGGCAAGTACGTGGTTCGCTATCTGGTGAGCGATCAGGCCATCGTGATCCTGCGCATCTGGCATCACTACGAAGATACTGAAGATCGCACCTGATTTAGTTGCGGTGGACCGGCCGCTCAAGACCCAAAGCGACGACTGTTCTCGATCCGGGCCAGTTTGCTGATCGGTTCGCGGCCCAGTTTTTCGTTGATCCAGCGGGCAGTATCGCACAGGGCATCCAGGTCGATACCGGTCGGCATGCCCAGGCCATGGAGCATGTAGACGAGGTCCTCGGTGGCCAGGTTGCCGCTGGCACCTTGGGCGTAGGGACAGCCGCCCAGGCCTGCGACCGAGGCGTCGACTACGCGCACGCCGGCCTCGAGGCAGGCGTAGACATTGGCCAAGGCCTGGCCGTAGGTGTCGTGAAAATGCACCGCCAATTGCGTCATCGGAACTTCACTGGCACAGGCTTCCAGCATGGCGCGGGCCTTGCGCGGGGTGCCTACGCCGATGGTATCGCCCAGGGAGATTTCGGCGCAGCCCAGTTCGTGCAGGGCCTTGACCACGTGCACCACATCGGCCACCGGCACCTCGCCCTGATACGGGCAGCCCAGAACGGTGGAGACATAACCGCGTACCCACAGACCCTTGCCGCGGGTGAGCTCCATGATGTTAGCGATGCGGCGCAAGGATTCGTCCACATCGCAATTGATATTCTTGCGGGTGAAGGCGCTGGAGGCCGCGGTGAATACCGCAATTTCGCGGGCACCAGCGGCCAGTGCCCGTTCCAGGCCATGCACGTTGGGCACCAGCACCGGGTAACCCACACCGGTATGGCGTTTCAGGCCGATCAACACCTGGGTGGCATCGGCCAGTTGCGGAATCCAGCGCGGGCTGACGAAACTGGTGGCTTCGACCATGGAGTGACCACAGGCAGAAAGCCGGTCGATCAGCTCGATCTTGGTGACAGTAGGAACCTGGGCGGCCTCATTTTGCAGACCATCCCGCGGGCCGACTTCAACGATGCGTACCGTGCTCATGTCGCGTCTCCACGGGGAGTGAATTCCACCAGGGCCGTGCCTTCTTCCACCTGGTCACCTACAGCCACGAGGAAACCATCCAGGCTGCCTTCAGCGGACGCGGTGATGGTGTGCTCCATCTTCATCGCCTCCATCACCAGCAATGGCGTGCCCGCGCTTACCGGACCAGGTTCGGCCAGCAGGGCGATGATCTTGCCTGGCATTGGTGCATTCAGATCACCCGCCTGGCCCGAATCACCCTCGGTTCGCGCCAGGGCTTGTTCCAGTTTGAGGGCGTGCACGGTGCCGGCATCGAACAGATGCCAGACCCCGTTTACACAGCAGGCAAAGTCATGGCTTTGCACACCGTCAAGCCGGGCATCGAGGTGGTTGCCGACAAGTCGGCCGCTGGCGTTGAAAGCATGGCCTTCAACTTCGATCTGCCAGCCGTTGGCCAAGGGCAGGGCGGTAGCCAGGCGCAGGTTGTCTTGCTCCAGCCAGCGCCATTGCCGGGCCGCCTGCCCGTGCAGACGCCAACCCGTGCGCTTAGACCAGGGATCGTTGGCGTGATCGCCGTGATTGGCTTCAGCCAGCAGGCTGGCCAGGGTTACCAAGGCTACCTGCCGGGGCGTGGCGGGTTGCGATGGCGGAAACAGCGTGGCGTGTTCGCGCTCGATCAGGCTGGTGTCCAGATCCACACGGGCGAACGCGCCGTCAGCTGCAATCAGGCGCAGCAGGAAGTTGGCGTTGGTGGACAAGCCCACCACGGCGGTTTGCGCCAGGGCCGTGCGCAAGCGTGCCAGAGCCTGATCGCGGTCGGCTCCGTGCACGATCAGCTTGGCCAGCATCGGGTCGTAGAACGGGGTGACGGCATCACCGGCTTCGATCCCGGTATCAACACGCACGCCTTCGCCTTGCGGCAGTTCGAATACGTGCGCGGTGCCGATCGAGGGCAGAAAACCGCGATCCGGGTCTTCGGCGTAGATGCGCGCTTCGATGGCGTGGCCATCCTGGCCGATCTGCTCCTTGGTCAGCGGCATCGTCTCACCAGCGTCCACGAGCAACTGCCAGTAAACCAGATCCAGACCAGTGATCATCTCGGTGACCGGGTGCTCCACCTGCAGGCGCGTGTTCATTTCCATGAAGTAGAAATCGCCGTGCTGGGAAGCGATGAATTCCACCGTGCCGGCACCGACATAGCCCACGGCACGCGCGGCATCGGTGGCGGCCTTGCCCATGGCGGCGCGGCGTTCGGGGGTCATGCCCGGTGCCGGGGCTTCTTCCAGCACTTTCTGGAAGCGTCGCTGCACCGAGCAGTCGCGCTCGTTCAGATGCACGACATGACCGTGTGCATCGGCAAACACCTGCACCTCGATATGGCGCGGGCGCAGCACGTATTTTTCCACCAGCACGCGGTCGTTGCCGAAGGAGGCCGCGGCCTCGCGCCGGCAGGATTCCAGGGCTTCAACAAAGTCCTCGGTCCGGTCCACGCGACGCATGCCCTTGCCACCACCGCCAGCGCTGGCCTTGATCAAGACTGGATAGCCAATGGCATCGGCCTGGGTCTTGAGAAAGGCGGCATCCTGGTTGTCACCGTGATAGCCGGGCGTAAGCGGCACGCCGGCTTTCGCCATCAGCGCCTTGGCCGCACTCTTGCTGCCCATAGCCTCGATGGCCGTGGCCGGTGGCCCGATGAAGATCACGCCAGCGTCGGCACAGGCACGGGCAAAGCCGGCATTTTCGGAAAGAAAGCCATACCCGGGATGGATGGCCTGGGCCCCGGTCTGTTTCGCCGCAGCCAGGATCTTTTCGGTCACCAGATAGCTTTCAGCCGCCGCTGCCGGACCAATCGGCACGGCCACATCGGCCAGGCGCACATGGCGCGCATTTGCATCGGCCTCCGAGTACACCGCCACGGTGCGAATACCCAGGCGGCGACAGGTACGGATCACCCGGCAGGCGATTTCACCGCGATTGGCAATCAGGATGGTGTGGAAGGGTTTTGCGTTCATGTCAGCATCCGTAAACAGGGCATGCAGGTTTCTTTGGGCCTGATGGATTAGTACTTCCCACTGCGCGAGAAAAGTCGTACCTTGCAGCCAGAGGTTTTACTTTTTGCATCGAGTACACCATGAGCATCCAAACTACCTCCGCCAAGGGCCAGGTCACCATCCCGGTCGCGATCCGGCGCAAACTCGGAATTGAGCCGGGTACACAGGTGCGCTTTGCCGAGCGCGATGGAATGGTTGTGTTGGAGAAAGTGGATGCCGATATTTCTTCATTGTTCGGCATTCTGAAATCTCCGCGTCCGATTTCGCTGGAAGATATGGACGAAGCCATTGGAGATGCCGTAGCCGAGCGGTTTCAGCGCAATGTTGGCCGTTGATACCAACGTGCTGATACGTGCGTTGGTCGACGATCCTGGCGCACCTGAACAATGCCGGATGGCACGTCGATTGCTGGCGAGTGAGGGGCAGGTGTATGTGACCCAAATCGTGCAGGTCGAATTGGTTTGGTTGCTGACGCGAGTACTGCGCTATCCCAAGCAAGTCGTGATTCACACCTTGCGGCAGCTCGATGCCCACGCTGCCGTGCATCTGCAGTCGCACGCCGCGTTTCAGTCTGCGTTGGTCGCGTTTGCAGACGGATTCGATTTTTCCGATGCGCTGATAGCCGCTGAAGCTGCTCGAGCCGAGGTGCGCTTGGTGACCTTTGATCGCAAGTTCGCGCGTTATCCTGGGGTGTTCCAGCTCTCGGCCCAGGTCGTTGACTGAACGTTCCCGGCTTTTGGGTCTTGCAATCAGAGCTTTCCTTGAGCGCATGATGTTCACGTCCCCGCCCAAGCCGCAGCACGCTTTTCCAGAAACGCCGTCAAGCCTTCGCGAGCTTCGTCGGTGGCGCGGATGGAGGCGATCGCATCGGTGGTTTCAGCGATCAGCGGCGCGTCGATGGCGCGATCGGAAATTTCGCTGATGAAGCGCTTGG
>CAYRJS010000188.1:0-5365 GCA_964424535.1 uncultured Aquimonas sp. | reverse complement strand
GCCTCCAGCATCTCGATCTGGGACGGGTGGTGGATGACGGGACGGATATCCTGCCGCGCCAGGCGGGCGATGTCCTCGGGCGCATCAAAGCCGCCGAACAGGATGATCGGCTGATGCAGGTCGAGGGCGCGCAGGCGTTCGGCTTCGCCCTGGGTGGCCACGGCAAAGCCCACGGCATCGCGCAGCGTGCGTGCGACCCTTTCCAGGCCATGGCCATAAGCATCGGCCTTGAGCACGGCCAGGGTGCGGCTGTCGGGGGCGCGCTGCTGCAACAGGGCCATATTGGCCCGGACGGCATCCAGGTCGATTTCAGCGCGAACGGTGCGGCTCATTCCATCATGCCCGAGTAGGCGTGCGGTGCGTAGTTGTCAAAACGGGTGTAGCGGCCATTGAAGACCAGCTTGATGGTATCGGTGGGGCCGTTGCGGTGCTTGCCGATGATGATCTCGGCCAAGCCCTTGTCGGGCGAATTTTCCTTGTTGTAGTACTCGTCGCGATAGATGAACACGATCATGTCGGCGTCTTGTTCGATGGCCCCGGATTCGCGCAAATCGGCCATCACCGGGCGCTTGTCGGTACGGCTTTCCAGGGAGCGGTTGAGCTGGGACAGCGCGATCACCGGCACGTTCAGTTCCTTGGCCAGAGCCTTGAGTGAACGGCTGATCTCGGAGATCTCGGTGGCGCGGTTTTCCTTGCTGCCCGGCACCTGCATCAACTGCAGGTAATCAACGATGACCAGGCCCAGGCCGTGCTCGCGGGCAATGCGCCGGGCCCGTGAACGCAATTCGCCTGGGGACAGGGCCGCCGTGTCGTCGATGAAAATGCGCGCTTCGGACAGCAAGGTGATGGCACTGGTGACCCGGCTCCAGTCTTCATCTTCGAGCATGCCGGTCTTGAGGTTCTGCTGGTCGATGCGGCCATTGGCGGAAATAAGGCGAAAGGCCAACTGGCTGGCCGACATTTCCATGGAAAACACCACCACCGGCTGGCGTGTCTTGAGGGCAGCATACTCGGCGATATTGAGCGCAAACGAGGTTTTGCCCATGGCCGGGCGCGCCGCCAGAATGACCAGGTCGGAAGGTTGCAAGCCCGCCGTAAGGCGGTCGAAATCGACAAAGCCCGTCGGCAGGCCAGTCAGGGCGCCCTTGTTTTCATAACGCTTGGCCAGAATATTGAAGGCCTCGGTGACGGCGCCTTTCATCGGTTGCGGGCCGGTACGTCCGCGCGCTCCGACTTCGGCGATGCGAAACACCCCCTGCTCGGCTTCTTCCAGCACCTCGCGGCTGCTGCGTCCCGCCGGTTCGAAAGCATCATTGACGATTTGCGTGCCGGCATCGATCAGCCGACGCAGGATCGCCTTCTCGCGCACGATATCGGCATAGGCCACGATATTGGCGGCACTGGGCGTGGTGCTGGCCAGTTCAATCACATAGGCGCTGCCACCCACTTGTTCAGCCAGGGCATTGGTCTCGAACCATTCACCCAGGGTGATGGCATCACGCGGCTGGTTGCGCTCGGCCAGCTCGCCAATGGCGCGAAAGATGAGACGATGGTCGTGACGGTAAAAGTCTTCTTCGACCAGTCGATCGGCGACCTTGTCCCAGGCTTCGCCCGACAGCATCAAACCGCCAAGTACGGCCTGTTCGGCCTCGATCGAATGCGGCGGTACGCGCAAACGTTCGACGCGGGCATCCGGTTCGGCCTGGCGGGAAAAGACTGTGGACATGGGGCACGATCGACTACAGCAACGGATGCCCATGATAGAACCAGGCGCCGCAGGATGCATTGCACAACTCTGTGGATAACCCGGGTGCAACAGGTGCAAAAGGGCAGGCGGGCAAGGCCGAAAACGCAACGAGCGCCATCACGGCGCTCGTTGCTTGCCAAACTGTCCAGACCGGTTGCCGGTCATGAAGCTCGGGTTTGAGCTCAGTTTTCGGCTTCGATCACGACCTTGACCGGGGTACCGACGTCGGCGTGCAAGTGCAGCAGCACCTCGAATTCGCCGGTCCGGCGCAGCGGGCCTTCGCCCAGGATGACCTCGGACTTGTGCAAGGGCAGGCCAGCAGCGGTGAAGGCCTCGGCGATTTCGCGCACGCCCACCGAGCCGTACAGCTTGCCCTCGGCTGAAGCATTGGCGTAAACGGTTACGCTGGCTTCGGCAAAACGCGCCTTGCGAGCTTCGGCATCACCCAACAGGGCGGCCGCCTTGGCTTCGTACTCGGCCCGACGCTTTTCGAATTCAGCCATGTTCTCGGCTGTTGCCCGCACGGCCTTGCCATAAGGCACCAGGTAGTTGCGGCCATAGCCCGGCTTGACGGTGACCTTGTCACCCAGGTTGCCCAGATTGGTGACTTTCTGAAGAAGAATGAGTTCCACGATGAATGCTCCGGTTTCGTTAGCAGCCTGAATGGCTGCAACGGGTGGCTGTCCGAACCGATGCGGGCGTTGTCAGCAACGCCCACCCAATCGGCTCAGAGGTGGTTGTCGGTATACGGCAGAAGGGCCAGAAAACGCGCGCGCTTGACGGCCGTGGCCAACTGGCGCTGGTACTTGGCTTTGGTCCCGGTGATGCGGCTGGGGACGATCTTGCCAGTTTCGGTGATGTACTGGCGCAAGGTATTGAGATCCTTGTAATCAATCTCGACCACACCTTCGGCAGTGAACTTGCAGAACTTGCGACGACGGAAGAACTTGGACATGGTGTTCGGACTCCTTGGGTCAATGCATCAGGCGACGGTTTGTTCGCCATCTTCCTTGGTATCGGCATCCTGAGAGTCTGCCGCGCCATCATCATCGTCGTCATCGTCGGACTGATGGTTGGAATCATCATCGCGACGCCGGCGCTCGGGCTTTTCTTCCTTGGCCTTGAGGATGAAGGACGGCTCGGTCTCCGGGCCTTTGCGACGAATCGCAATATGGCGCAGGATGGCATCGTTGAACTGGAAGCCCGACAGCAGCTCGTCCAGGGCGGCCTGGCTGACCTCGATGTTGAGCATCACGTAATGAGCCTTGACCAGGTTTTCGATCGGGTAGGCCAACTGCCGACGCCCCCAATCCTCAAGCCGGTGGATCTTGCCACCGTCCGCCTCGATCAGCGCCTTGTAGCGCTCGATCATGGCCGGCACCTGCTCACTCTGGTCCGGATGGACCAGGAACACGATTTCATAATGACGCATGCTGGTTTTCCTTGTGGATGACGCCGGTTGCCCGGCGAACAGCCTCCTGCAGCCACGGCTTGCGTGTACTGGAGTGAGGCAAGTACTCACGTCTTGAAAAAACGTGAGCTGGCCATTGTACTGCGGCCATGTCGATCAAGCAATTATCGCTCGATGCCCCGTTGGCAATGTCCTTTTCCGCAGGCCGGATCGGGTCTCTGATACCATCCCGGCGCATTACGGATCGAATATCCGCTTCTTGACCAACCCCGACCGGAGATCGACATGAACCCACTGCACGTGAGCCTTTTTGCCACGATCTTTGTTCTGGCAAGTGCATCACTCCAGGCCCAGGCCGAGCGCGGCATCGACTTTGGTGACAACAGCAGTCAATGGGCCAATGACGGAGAATGCGACGACAAGCGTTTTTCCGGTGCCGGCATGACCTCAACCATCCTGCTGGATTCAGACGTAGGCCACGATGCCAACGATTGCCGCGAGGCCTACGAGCAAGGACGGTTGGAATACTTGGGGCAAAAATCGAATTCCAAGCCCTTCAAGCAAGCACGCCATCACGGCAACATTGATTTTGGCGATGACGGCAGTCGCTGGGCCAATGATGGGGAATGTGATGACAAACGGTTTTCCGGCGACGGCATGACCTCGACCACCCTGCTGGATTCGGACATCGGCCACGACGCCACCGATTGCCGCACGGCCTACGAGCAAGGTCAATTGCGCTACATCGGCCGGTGATTCGAGACAGATATCGTCGTTGCGGCAATGTCCAGCCCATGCCACTTGATCCATCCTCGTTGATTGCCACGCGCGCCATCACGACGTAGGCTGGTGACATGCAACCGCACCTGCTCTTGCTGATTCGTCTTTTGCTGCTGATACCCATGACTCTGGGAACGGTAACCCAGCCGGTGCTTGCATCCTTGAGCCATACCCACCAACTGGCCACGCACGGTGTTCTGGTGTCGGTCGACGCTGCAGCTTTTGACCTGCACGAAGAACGCCATGCCGAACAGCCCTGGCACGCCCTGACCCACCACGCCCATGCCTGCGGCTATACCTTTGTTGCCTGCACCGAAGCAGATTTGCATCTGAACGTATTTCCGAAGAGCGAGCGCCCGGCGATTGAGCCAGCGCAAGACTTTGTCTCGGCCCGTTTCCGTGCCTTGCTGAAACCGCCTCGGGTCGCGTGATCCCCTGACCGCCGGACGTGGTTCCGGCGCATCCCCAGGATTCGACCGGCAAGCCCGGTCACTGATCGTGGATCACACGGAGTATCGTCATGAATCATCTCAGCGCGGCGCTGGCCGCATGCTTTGCCTTGTGCATGAGCGCAGCAAACGCGCATGCATCCGATCTTCTGACGCTGGACGCGGCCATCAACCGGGTTGTGCGCAGTCACCCTGAACTGCGTGTATTTGCTGCCCGGGCCGAGGTGCTGGCAGCCGAACGCGACGAGGCCACGCAACGACCGGCACCCGAATTGGAACTGGGTCTGGAAAACGTCCTGGGCAGCGGCGAATACCACCGCTTTGCCGGTGCCGAGTTGAGTTTGAACCTGGCCTCGACCCTGGAGCGCGGCAGCAAGCTCGACGCACGCCGCACCCTGGCGCAGGCGCGGATCGATGCGCAGGCACCCGAGCGCGAAATCCAGCGCCTGGATCTTCTGGCAGAAACCGCGCGCCGCTATCTCGCCGTGGTGGCGGCACGCGCTCAGGTGGCCATCGGCCGTGACGATATCGCCCAACACGCCCACGCCCTGGAAGCCGCGCGCCAGCGTCAGCGCGCCGGTGCAGAAACCGAAGCGGTGGTGCTGTTCGCCCAGGCCGCACACGCCCGCGCCGAACTGGAGCACGACCGTGCCCAACTGACACAAGCGGCGGCGCTGCGGCATCTGGCAGCATTGTGGGGCGAACGCGCGCCACAGTTCGAATTGGCTGATGTCGATCCCACGCAACTGCCACAGATCGACTCACTCGATGCCTTGCTCGCACTGCTCGATGCGACCCCGGAACTGGCCATCTTTGCCAGTGAACGCCGGGTGCGCGAGGCGCGACTGCGGCTGGCGCAGGCCGGAAGCACCCCGGATCTGGGCTGGTCGCTGGGCGTACGCCGGCTGCAAGGTGATCGCGATACCGCCCTGATCGGTGGGCTGTCCCTGCCCTTGGGAACCTCAGCGCGGTCGCAAG
>CAYRJS010000187.1:0-5386 GCA_964424535.1 uncultured Aquimonas sp. | reverse complement strand
ATCACCCTGGATCGATTGCGCACGCGCACCACGGTGCGATTCGTGCCTGGCAGCAAGGAAGATCACTTTCGCCTCAATGGCCATGAAGAAGCTGCCGCAGCGCGGCGCGGCAGTGCCTTTCTTGACCTGCTGCGGCAACGGGCCGAGGTCGACTGGGGCGCACAGGTTGAGAGCGAAAACAATTTCCCCACGGCAGCTGGACTGGCGTCCTCGGCTTCAGGCTTTGCCGCCCTGGCCCTGGCCGGTTCCCAGGCTTTGGGTTTGGCGCTGACCTCAGCCGAATTGTCGGAACTGGCCCGACGCGGCTCCGGCTCGGCGGCGCGTTCGATCTTTGGCGGTTTCGTGGAATGGGCGCATGGTGTCCGGACCGATGGCAAGGATTCGATTGCAGAACCTGTCCTGACTGCAGACGCGTGGCCATTGCGGGTCGTGATCGCCCTGACCGCGACCGCGGCGAAGGCGGTGGGTTCGACCGTCGGCATGCGCCTGACCGCAGCAACCTCGCCCTTCCAGTCGGCTTGGGTCGATGGACAGGAAGCGGATCTGGCACAGGCCCGGCAAGCTATTGTCGAACGTGATTTTGAAGCCCTGGCCGCGATCGCCGAGCATAGTTGCCTCAAGTTGCACGCCCTGGCCATGACGGCACAACCGGGTCTGGTGTACTGGAACGGCGCCACGGTTGAATGTCTGCAACGGGTACGGGCCTTGCGACGTGAAGGCGTGGCGGTATTTTTCACCATTGATGCCGGGCCCCAACTCAAGGCCGTGTGCAGCCCCGAGGCCGCCACTACGGTGGCTGCCGTATTGCGGGACGTACCAGGCGTACTCGAAGTGATCGAGTGCGGCCTGGACGAAGGCGCCAGGGTGTTGCCCACGCCATGAACGAGGTGCGCGCCAGTGCTCCGGGCAAGGTGGTATTGCTGGGTGAATACGCCGTACTGGAGGGCGCTCCGGCATTGGCTCTGGCGGTTGATCGCCGGGCCAAAGTGCGTCTGAGACAGCGCGGGGATGGCCAGATCCTGATCCGTGCACCCCAGATCGGTGTTGACAACGCCAAAGCCACGCTCGATCTGCAAAGGCGCTTGCATTGGGATCAGGATATGGACCAACGCCTGCACCTGATCGAGCAGATCTGCTCGGCACTGGCCGCTCGGGGATGGCTGGAATCACTGCACGGCGGTTTTGAACTGGAGATCGATACCGCCGGTTTTGTTTTCGGCGCAAGCAAGCTGGGTCTGGGCTCCAGTGCGGCCCTGAGCGTGGCCCTGGCTGCGGCGCTGTTGACGGCAGCCGGACACGAAGCCCACCTGCAAGATCGCGCCGTCTGCTTGCAGGATCTGGTGCAGATGCATCGTGCCTGGCAGGGCGGGCAGGGTAGCGGCATCGATATTGCCGCCAGTCTGCAGGGTGGTGCCATCGTCTATCAGCTTGAAACCACAGGCAAACCTGTAGCCAAGTCGGCCAGCTATTGGCCTCCTTCCGGACTGTGCTGGCAATTCATCTGGTCCGGACACGCGGTTTCGACCGGTAGTCAGTTGCGTCAGTTAGTCCAATGGCGCGATGCTGCGTCCGCCGTCTATCGGCAACAGATGCAGGTGTTGGGCGAAGCCGCGCAGGCAGCCATCAAGGCCCTGGCACTTTCCGCAAGTAAATTTCTGCCTGCGGTCGCCGACTATGCGGTCGCCCTGCAGGCTTTTAGCCAGGTCAGTGGTCTGGAGATTTATTCCCCGTCCCAGCGGGAGCTGGCGCTACAGGCCGCACGTATCGGTGCGGTTTTCAAGCCCTGTGGTGCCGGCGGGGACCTGGGCGTGGTATTCGCCGATGACCCGGGGAAGATTGAAATGCTGCATCGCAGTATCATAGCCACCGACCCGCAGCCGCTTTCCCTGATGCCGGACCCACAAGGTCTGCTGCTGGAAAGAACCGGAAGCGAGCCTTGATGCCTGTGGCGGTGTCGTCGGCCACGAAATTCCATGGAGCAAGCAATCGATGAGTGTTGAAACGGACGAGTCCTCACGATCCAGATTCCCGGCGTTCTACAAGCGCCCGGTGTTTGAACGTGTACGCATGTTGCACGAGCGCGGCTGGCTGTCAGACGAGGATTATCGGGCCCTGGCTTCGGGCGATCATGGTTTGCGCTTGTCGAAAGCCGACAAGATGATCGAAAACGTGATCGGGGTGATGGGCCTGCCACTCGGTTTGGGTCTGAACTTCCTGGTCAATGGACGCGATTACATCGTGCCGCTGGTGGTGGAAGAACCCTCCATCGTCGCGGCCCTGTCTTCAGCGGCCAAACTGGTGCATGGCAGCGGCGGCTTCACGGTGGAAAGCACCGATCCGATCCTGTTGGGTCAGGTGCAGGTAGTGGATGTGCCCAACCCGGCCCAGGCCCGTACCTCGTTGCTGCAACGGCGCGAGGAAATCCTCAACCTGGCCAACAGCCTGCACCCGCAGATGGTGGCTCGTGGCGGTGGTGCCCGGGATCTGGAGGTGCATCTGCACGCCCGCGCCGAGGGTGGCGACATGCTGGTCCTGCATTTGCTGGTGGATACCCGCGATGCCATGGGCGCCAACCTGGTCAACACCATGTGCGAGGGCGTGGCGGCGCTGGTGGAATCGATCACCGGCGGGCAGGTATTCCTGCGCATTCTTTCGAACCTGGCGGATCGGGCTCTGGTACGGGCGCGCTGCGCCATCCCCGTGGAGTTGTTGGCCACCAAGGGTTTTTCCGGCGAGGACGTACGTGATGGCGTGATCCTGGCCAATGAATTTGCCAGTCTGGATCCCTACCGTGCCGCCACCCACAACAAGGGCATCATGAATGGGGTCGACGCCGTGGCTCTGGCCACCGGCAACGATTGGCGCTCGATCGAGGCCGCCGCCCACGCCTATGCCGCCCGGGGTGGTCGCTATACCGCCTTGACCCGTTGGTACCGGGGCCGGGACGGCGAATTGATGGGTGAACTGGTGATGCCGATGAAGGTTGGCATCGTCGGCGGTTCGCTCCAGTCCAACGCCACGGTCGGCCTCAACCTGCGCCTGTTGGGCGTAAAGACGGCCTGCGAGCTGGCCGAGGTGATGGGTGCGGTTGGCCTGGCGCAAAACTTCTCGGCCTTGCGGGCCTTGTCCACCGAGGGCATCCAGCAAGGTCACATGACCTTGCACGCCCGCAGCGTGGCCATCAGTGCCGGCGCCGGTTCGGACATCTTCGATACCGTGGTCGAGCGCTTGGTTGAAAGTGGCGAGATCAAGATCCATCGAGCCCGGGAAATCATCGAGCAGGTGCGTCTGGGTGCCGATAGCGGCATGGACCCGGATCGGACCGATGGCGTGGCCATCGACGAAGCCACTTGCGGCCATGGCAAGGTCATCCTCTTGGGTGAACACGCCGTGGTTTACGGCAGCCACGCCCTGGCTGCGCCGGTGCCTTTGGCCGTGCGCGCCACCGTGCAGGAAACCCAATCCGGCGGCGTCGACCTGCAGATTCCGCGTTGGGGCGTGAAGAGCCGCCTGAGCCGGGATCCCGCCCATCGTGACGCCTTCCAGCGTTCGCTGGGGCTGATCTTCGATCGCCTGGGCCTGATCGAGCGCTCCTTGCGCATCGATGTCTTTCCGAGCGTGCCGCGGGCCATGGGCCTGGGCGGTTCGGCGGCCCTGGCCGTAGCCGTGATCCGTGCCCTGGACCGGCACTTTGGCCTGGGTTTGCCCGATGCCGAGGTCAATGCCCTGGCCTTTGCCTGCGAGGAAGTCGCCCATGGCTCACCGTCGGGCATCGACAACACCGTGGCGACCTATGGCCGACCGATCCTGTATTGCCGCGCCTCTACGCCTGATTCAGCCCCGCAGGTGGAGGAATTGCAGATTGCCCGCCCGGTACCGCTGGTGATCGGCATCAGTGGGCGCGAGAGCCTGACCGCCCGCACCGTGGGTGAGGTCCGCAGCGCCTGGCAGCGCAGTCCTGACCTTTACGAGGGTATCTTCCGTCAGATCGATGCTCTCGCGCTGCAAGGCGTGGAGGCCCTGCGTGAAGGCCATCTGGAGCACCTGGGCGACCTGATGAATGTCTGCCACGGTCTTCTCAATGCCCTGCGCGTATCCAGTCGGGAACTGGAAGAACTGGTGCAGATCGCCCGCGACAACGGCGCCTTGGGTGCCAAGCTCACCGGCGGTGGTGGCGGCGGATCGATCATCGCCTTGTGTCCGGAAAACCGGGATCGGGTGATGGCCGCGATGCGCGATGCCGGCTACCAGGCCATGGAGGTCGACCTTGCCTGACTCGGCTCGCATGTCCCTTGGCGAAACGCGCCACGAGGTGGTTTCGTTTGACGATGAAGACCTGATTCTGGTCGATGCCCAGGACCGGGAAATCGGCTTCCTCGACAAGGCCCGGGCTCACGACGGCGAGGGCATCCTGCATCGGGCCTTTTCCCTGTTCATCTTCAACCCGCGCGGTGAATTGCTGCTGCAGCAACGCGCCGCCGACAAACGTCTGTGGCCCGGCTACTGGGCCAACAGTTGCTGCAGCCACCCGCGTCGTGGCGAGGCCATCGAGACGGCCATTCACCGGCGCCTGCTGGAGGAGCTGGGCTTGAGTTGCGAACTGACGTTCCTGTTCAAGTTCCAGTACCAGGCCCACTTTGGTGCCGCCGGCTCGGAACACGAGCTGTGCCACGTGTTTGCCGGCCGCAGCTCCCAAGCCCCAACCGTCAATACCGCCGAAATCACCGCCGTGCGTTGGCTTGCACCGCAAGCATTGACCGCAGAAATCGAGCAGCACCCGGAACACTTCACCCCCTGGCTGAAGATCGAGTGGGAGCGCCTGCAGGCGGAACACGCGGATTGGTTGCGGGGCTGAACCGGTAAGGCGCGATCACTTTTGATCGTTTTCCGCCTGTTGGCAGTGATTTGTTGCTAGCCGTCGGACGCGTGCCGGCGGCATCATGGGGCCATGAATACGGTCTCTGTTATCGAAGTCATTGACTCCCACACCGGTGGTGAACCGACCCGGACGGTGATCGGGGGATTTCCCGATTTGGGTGATGGCCCCTTGGCGCTGCGGCGCGAGCGGTTTGTTGCCCAGTTTGATCATCTGCGCCGGGCTGTGGTCTGTGAGCCGCGGGGCTCGGATGTGCTGGTCGGGGCCTTGCTGGTGCCACCGCATGCCGCCGGAGCCGTGACCGGGGTGATTTTCTTCAACAATGTCGGGGCCTTGGGCATGTGCGGACACGGGGCCATCGGGGTGGTGCGCACCTTGCAGCATCTGGGCCGAATCGGACCGGGTGAGCACGTCCTGGATACGCCGGTAGGTGAGGTCGGTGCCGTCTTGCATGCTGATGGCCGGGTATCGATCCGCAATGTGCCGGCCTATCGCCAGACTGCAAACGTG
>CAYRJS010000186.1:0-5404 GCA_964424535.1 uncultured Aquimonas sp. | reverse complement strand
TGCTGCTGCGTGACCACCGTGGGCAGCATGGCCAGGCCCGGTTGCTGACCCTCGGGCAGACGCACCAGTGCCAGGGTGGAGTTGCCCGCAGTCCAGGCATCGCCCACCTTGGCCAGAACCACGGGACGCGAATACTCCGGTTCCAGGCGCGCCGTTTCGATTCCCAACGCGCCCGCGCGCTGTTTGGCTGTCCGCAGTGCCGCCAGATCCTTGTCGGCATGGGCCTGACGCAACTGGCCATGCACGGGTTCGGCTACGGCAGTGGTGAAGGCCTGCCACGCCTCGGCCTGGCCCAGACCCAGTGTTTCTTCCAGGTGGCGGGCGGTTTCCAGCAAGGACAGGCTCCGGGTGTCTTCACCCTTTTCCAGCGCCGTTACCACGTAGGGTTGCAAGGCCTCCAGCCAGCGTTCGCCCAAAGCAGTCACGCGTTTTTCCGAACCCAGTATGCGCCGGGCCTCGAGCAAGGCATCCAAGGCACTTTCGCCACGCGGCTGGGTCAGGCGCCGCCGGCGGATCTGTTCCTGGGCCAGCAGCAATTCGGCCTCACCTGGCGGCAAGTCATCGGGCAACACGAACGCATCCGGGTCTGATGCGTCCGTATCGGCCAGATGTGTTTCCGCCAACTCATCGATCTCCATGTCCGGAGCCGTCGCCACGTTTGCAGTCACTTGGTCATCCGATGCAATGGCGTTGCGAGGTGCCGTATTCGCGATTGCCGTTTCATCCTGCTGCGCGGGTTCATCGGGCCCCGACAAACGCGACCAGAACAGCAGTCCGATTGCCAACAAGGCGATCAGGCCAACCGCAGCCAGCAGCCAGGACAAGCGCCCGGAGGAGACACGGGTTTTCCAGGTGGCCGATCGGGTTCCGGGCGAGCCCAATTTGGGGTTCGCTTTGGCCGCGTTTACCCGGGTCGCCGGTTCAGTCACCTCGATCGGGTGCGGGCGCAAGGCGATACGATCCAGATCAGCCAGCATTTCCCGCGCCGTGGGATAGCGTCCACCGGGTGTTTTGGCCATGGCCCGGTCGATCAGGCCCTGCCAATGAGTCTTGCCGGGCGGCAGGCGCGGAATCGGATCGAGCGCGTGCATCAACGCCAGCGCCATCGAATCCTCATCGTGATAAGGCAACTGCCCGCACAGCATTTCGTAGGTCAACACGCCGACACTGTAGAGATCGGCGCGCCCATCCACCTGTTCGCCCCGGGCCTGTTCTGGGGCCATGTAAGCCCAACTGCCCACGGCGTTGCCGTTGCCGGTCATGCGGGCATGGTCGCGCTTGGAGATGGCAATGCCGAAATCGGTCAGCAGCGGTCGATCGTCGTGATCAAACAGCACGTTTTCGGCCTTGACGTCACGATGCACCACGCCCTGGGCATGGGCGTAATCCAGGGCCCCCAACAGGCTGCGCAACACGGCCATGATCTTGACTTCATCACGGCGCAGATCGCGCAGACCCAGATGCCCACGCGAAAGATAGGGCATGACGTAATAGGACAATCCCAGATCGGTGCGGCCCACGGCGTGGATGCCGACGATACCCGGATGTTGCAGCTTGGCGATGGTTCGGGCTTCTTTTTCAAAGCGCTGACGGCTGACTTCATCTTCCAGCGCCAGGGGCGACATCACCTTGATCGCAACCTGCCGATCGAGGGCTTCCTGGATCCCCAGATAGACATAGGACATGCCGCCACGACCCAGCAGGCGCAGCACCCGGCAACCGGGGATATCCGGCAGGATGGCGCTGAGCAACTCGTCGAGTTCGACGGGCGAAAGGTCTTGATAGGGGACGGCCATGGCAGCACTGCTACGAAAGCAGGCACAGCATACGACACTAATTGCAACAATTGGATGCAACCGGCATCCACGTGGTCAGGCAGAACCGTGACTGACCAGGCCGGGTCCACAACCACGGGCTCTTCGAATATCCTTCCAGACCTTCAATGAATCGATAGACGAATGCGCCCAGTCCGTTTCCACCTGCTGTTTTTCACCCTGGCTTGCCTGTTGCTGGCCAGTTGTCATCCGTCCACGCGCCCCCCGGTCAATCCGGCGAGCAACGAACGGCCCGTGCTGCTATTGGTATCGATCGACGGTTTCCGGGCCGATTATCTCGAACGCGATCTGACGCCCCGGCTGGCCGCCCTGGCGGCGCAGGGCGTACGCGCCAAGGCGATGCGTCCGGCTTTTCCCTCGTTGACCTTTCCCAATCATTACACCTTGGTTACCGGCCTGGTGCCCGATCACCACGGCCTGGTCAACAACGTCATGCTGGACCCCAACATACCTGGCGAACATTTCAGCATGCGCAACCGTGCTGCGGTGGAAAACGCCGCCTGGTGGAACGGCGGGCAGCCTCTGTGGAATACCGCGCACGCCGCCGGCTTGCGCACGGCGACCATGTTCTGGCCGGGTTCCGAAGCCCCGGTCCGGGGCCAGCAGCCGGACTACTGGTTCGTTTTCGATGCCGATCGCAGTCCCCGGCAACGCGTGCAACAGGTGCTGGACTGGCTCGATTTGCCGGCAGTTGAACGTCCTCACTTCATCACCTTGTACTTCGACGCGGTGGACCATGAAGGGCATGTGCATGGGCCGGATTCGGATGAACTCAAGCAGGCGTTGGTGGACACCGATGCTGTCCTGGGACAGTTGCTTGATGGGCTGCAACAACGTGGACTGTGGCAGCGCATCAACCTGGTCGTGGTTTCCGATCACGGCATGGCCGAGATGCCGAAGGGCCAATTCGTGATCCTGGATGACTACGTGGCCCCCGATGTGTTTGAACTGATCGCCGGCGGGCCTTTGGCGGGGATCGAGGCCAAGCCGGGTCGGGAGATCGAGCTGGACACCGCTCTGGCAAACGCCGATATGACCCACGCCCAATGTTGGCGCAAGGATCAGGTTCCAGCGCGTTATCGCTACGGTAGCCATCCGCGCATCCCGCGCTGGATCTGCATGGCCGACGAGGGCTGGACTTTCGTGCCCAAGGCCATGCTCGACAAGACCTGGGCCCGTGAACCCAACCGGGGCGCACATGGTTTCGATCCGGCCCTGGATTCCATGGCGGCGCTGTTCGTCGCCCACGGCCCGGATTTCCAGCAGGGGCTGATCGTCCCGGGTTTTGACAGCGTTGATGTCTACCCGCTGCTGGCCCGGTTGCTGGGCATCGAGCCCGAGGTCAATGACGGCAATCCCGACGCCACCCTGCCCTTGTTGCGCACAACTCCAAACCGCGATTAAGACGGCTCTGCTTCGGCGGCCTTGACCTGCCGCCACAGCGCCTCCTGGGTGGTCAGGTCCAGCTCGGCAAAGACCTGCCCCCGGGATGCAGCCAGCGCCTCCATGGCCCGGAAGCGACGCTCAAACTTGGCATTGGCCCGACGCAGGGCGCCACCGGGGTCCAGTTCCAGATGGCGGGCCAGGTTGACGGCCACGAACAGCACATCGCCCAGTTCGTCCTCCAGTCGGCTGGCGGTCGCAGCCGTGGTGATTTCGGTTTCCAGCTCGGTGATTTCCTCGCGCAACTTGGCGATGACCGGCACGGTATCGGGCCACTCGTAACCGGTGCGGGCAGCGCGTTTTTGCAGTTTCAAGGCGCGCATCCATTCGGGCAGACCGGCGGCAATTCCCGCCAGGGCACTGGAATCGGGATCGTGCTCGGCGCGTTCTTCCCGCTTGATCGCCTCCCAACTGGCCGCGACGGCCTCTTGATCCGCGGCTTCGACGGAACCGAACACATGCGGATGTCGACGCACCAGCTTGGCGTGCAGGGCCTCGACGACATCGGCAAAGGCAAAGGCCCCTTCTTCCTGCGCCAGACGGGCATGAAACACCACCTGGAACAGCAGATCGCCCAGTTCATCCTTGAGTGCGGCACGATCACCCCGATCGATGGCATCGGCCACCTCGTAGGCCTCCTCGATGGTGTAGGGCGCCACACTGTGAAAGTTCTGCACCCGATCCCAGGGACAGCCAAGCACGGGATCGCGCAGGCGGTCCATCAAGGCCAGAATGTCAGCCAGCGAGGCCATCGACCCAGTGTCTCCAAGGCAGGTTCGGATCACCCAGGGCGATGAAATCGGGATTGAGCAGGGATTCGCCGCGGTTGTAGCGAAACGGTGCACCGGCCAGATCCAGAACCACGCCCCCGGCAGACTCCAAGACGCACTGGCCGGCAGCGGTATCCCATTCCGAAGTCGGGCCAAAGCGCGGGTATACGTCCATGCGGCCTTCGGCCAAACGGCAGAATTTGAGTGAGGAACCCAGACCGACGCGCTCATGCTCACCCATGGCTGCCAGTACCTGCTGGGTGCGCGTATCCAGATGCGAGCGACTGGCGGCCACGCGCAACGGTATTGCCGCAGGATTGCGGGTCGTCAAGGCCAAATCACTGCCATCAGCCTGACGCAGCCAGCAACCCAATCCACGCTGGGCATGCACGAGATAGTTCAGAGCCGGTGCCAGCACGACGCCGAGAACCGGCACGCCATTTTCGATCAAGGCGATATTGACGGTGAACTCGCCATTGCGCTTGACGAATTCGCGGGTTCCGTCAAGCGGATCGATCAGCCAGTATCGCGGCCACTGGCGTCGCACCGACCACGGGATCTGGCTGCCTTCTTCCGACAACAAGGGCAAGTGCGGAGTCAATTCGGCCAGGCGCATGGCGATGATGCGATGGGCGGCCAGGTCTGCTGCCGTCAAGGGTGAATGATCGGCCTTGGTCTCGACGGCAAAGTCCTGGGCATAGACCTCCAGGATGGCCTCTCCAGCCTCGCGGGCCGTGGCGATGCAGGCTTCCCGCCAGAGCGCCAGTTCTTCCAGCTCACTCACTCAACCACATCCTGTGCCTGGGGTGCGTCGGCGGGCAACTGGCCCCGGGCCCGCAAGCCCAGAAACTCGCGCACGATGAACATGGCTGCAAGCGAGCGGCCTTCGGAGCAATCCTCGCGCAACATCAGTTGATCCAGGGCATCCAGGCGCCAGGGCACCACTTCCAGTTCTTCCGGCTCATCGCCTTCCAGGCGTTCCGGATACAGGTCTTCGGCCAGCACCAGCCAGGCCTGATGTTCCATGTAGGCCGGAGCGATGGTCATGGCCCGCAACAGGGTCAGGCGACGGGCTCCGAAACCGGCTTCTTCCTTGAGCTCGCGCACCGCCGCCTGGGCCGCAGTTTCACCTCGATCGATGCGGCCCTTGACCAGACCCAGCTCGTAGCGATGCGGGCCACAGGCGTATTCACGCACCAGCAGCAAGGTTTCGGGATCGCGCATGGCCGCCACGACCACGGCTCCGGCACTGCGGGTGGGCATACGCTCGTAGGTGCGTTCGACACCATTGGAAAAACGCAGATCCAGGTGTTCGAGTTTGAAGCGACCGCCGTAGTCGAGCTTGCGGCGGGTCAG
>CAYRJS010000185.1:0-5424 GCA_964424535.1 uncultured Aquimonas sp. | reverse complement strand
CATCCAGCCCAGACGCTGACGGCTCTTGCGCAGGTTGAAGAACAGCTTGCGCTGGGCCTTGGTGGTCGCGACCTTGACGATGCGCCAGTTCTTGAGGATGAACTCGTGCATTTCAGCGCGAATCCAGTGCACGGCAAAGCTCACCAGGCGCACGCCGTGATCCGGGTCGAAGCGCTTGACAGCCTTCATCAGACCGATATTGCCTTCCTGGATCAGGTCGGCCAGTTGCAAACCGTAGCCGTTGTAGCCACGGGCCACGTGCACCACGAAGCGCAGGTGCGAAAGCACCAGGGAACGGGCTGCGGACAAATCCTGCTCGTCGATATAACGATGGGCCAGATCCTGTTCTTCTTCCACGCTCAGCACTGGAATCCGGTTGACCGTGCCGATATAGGCATCGAGCGAACCCAATGCGCTGGGAATGGGAAAATTGTTTGCCACCAAAGCCTGGTTCATGGGTCACTCCTGTGTGGTGGTTGAATACGTGTAGTTTAGCACTCGCGACATTGGAGTGCTAAGCCCGGCAAAAGTTCCCGGTCATCGTTCGATTCTGGCCAGTCAAAACTCGTGCTGCGACAGACCCCAATCAGTGCTACAGGTTCATTTGCAGTCGGGTCACAAGGCCGCAAACAGTGCTTCAACCTCGGCCCGTGGCGGCAGGCTCCAGTCGATCGGTTTGATGCCATTTTTCTCAAGATATTGATTTGCCGCCGAAAAATGCCCGCAACCCAGAAATCCCCGGTGCGCTGACAAGGGCGAAGGATGTACTGACCTGAGCACGCGATGGCGACGGGCATCGATGATGCGGCCTTTCTTCTGGGCGTAGTTGCCCCAGAGCAGGAACACCAGATGTTCGCGCTCGTTGGCCAGACGTTCGATGACCTGGTCGGTGAACCACTCCCAACCCTGGTTCTGGTGCGAACCGGCCTGGTGATGGCGCACGGTCAGCACGGCATTGAGCAGCAACACCCCGCGTTGTGCCCACGGCACCAGGCAACCGTGGTCGGGACGCGGGATGCGCAGGTCACGTTCGATCTCGGCAAAGATATTGCACAGGGAAGCTGGCACCTTCACGTCGGGTGGCACGGAAAAACACAGGCCGTGAGCCTGGCCGGGGCCGTGGTAAGGGTCCTGACCGATGATGACGAGCTTGACCGCATCAAACGGCGTGGTATCCAGAGCAGCGAAGATCCGTCGCGCCGGCGGGTAGATGACCTGGCCACGGCTGCGTTCCTGCTCCAGGAACTCGCGCAGGCGCTGCATCACCGGATCGGCAAATACATCGAGCAAACGCGCCTTCCAGCCCGCTTCGAGCCGGATGCGATCCGGATCCACGCTCACGAAGTGCCAGCCTGGGCCACCTTGCGCTCGCGCATCAGCCGACCCACACGCAACTGGAAGATCAACTTGGTGATCAGCAGTCGTTCTTCGATCGGTTTTTGTACCAGATCGTTGGCCCCGGCCCGCAGCAGGTTGCTCTGGTTGGTCGGGTTGTCATCGCCGGTCATCACCAGAATCGGCAGCAGGCCCTTGCCATAGCCATAATCCGGGCCGCGCAGACACTCGAGCAGGTCCAATCCGGTCAAACCGCTCTTGAGGTAGACGTCGGTCAAGATCACGTCCGGACCGGGTGCACGGCCTTGTTCACGAGCCGTGTCCAGATGCGCCATGGCATCTTCCACGCTGATGACGTGGGTCACCTTGAGGCCGTGTTTTTCCATCATCCGGCGTGTCGCCAGGGCCACTACCCGGCTGTCTTCAACATACAGAACCTCGCCGCCGGGCTCCGGTTCGGGTCGTACATAACCCTGGATAAAGGCCGAGAGCGCGGAAAAGCCCAAGCCCTTGTCGAAATAATCGGTGACATCATCGCCAATGCTGCGGTTGACCAGACGCTCCTGGGCATCACCGGATACCACGATGATCGGGATATAGGCTTGCGGGGCATGCTCGCGGATGTAGTGGGCCAGCTCCAGTCCATCCATGTCTGACAGGCGCAAGGCCGTGGTCACCAGATCGATGATGCCTTCCTGCAGGGCGGTCTTGGCTTCTTCTCCGGTTTCACAGGCAATCACCGTGACCCCGGGCACATCCTTGACCAGCACCTGTTCGATCAACTTGCGCGCCACCCGTGAGCCATCCACCACCATGATGCGTGGCGTATCGCTGGTGATATGACGGGTGATGCCCTGTCCACTCATGATCTCCTCTCCTCATCTGGCAGGCCGCGACGCAAGTGGTGTCCAGTGACCAGCCAGGCGCCCAGCCAGCCCAGGACCAAGCCGCCGCCCAAGGTGGCAAGCACCAGATTCAAATCCAGACCCTGCAACTGAAACGGGCTGCCGTAGCTGTCCGTCAACGCTGCCAATGGCGCGCGCAACGACCAGAACACCAGGGCCGCCACCAGCAAGGCCAGCAAGCCGGCGAACACTCCGTACCACGCCCCCAGATAAAGGAACGGTCGTCGCACGAATCCATCGGTGGCTCCCAGCAATTGCACCGTCTGTATCTCCTCGGCACGCCCCTGGATATCCAAGCGTACAGTATTGCCCACAACCAGCAGGACGCCAACGCCCAGCAAGGCAACCGCAACCCAGGCTACGTGCCGCCCGAATTCCAGCCAGGCCGTCAAACGTGCTCGCCACAGTACATCATGCTGGACAAACTCCACCTCAGGCAAGGTGTTCAACTGGGCCACCAGAACCTGCGGTTCCACCGTCGCCGCGGGGGTCACCACCAGCACCACTGGCAGGGGATTGTCATCCAGCACGGCCAGGGCATCAGCGAAATCAGCCAGTTCCCGAAACTCTGCCAAACCTTGTTCCGGACTGCGCACCACGACTTCGGCCACCTGCTCACGCGCACGCAGATGCTGGGCCAACTGCTCGCCTTCGGCCATCGTGGTCTTGGCGGTCAGAAACAGGCTGATTTCGCGGGATTCACGAAAATCGCCCGATACCTGCTCCACATTGTTGATCAACATGACCAGACACAAGGGCAATACCAAGGCCATCGCCATGACCCCGACCGTCAGGAACGTGGCCCAGGGTCGTTGCAGCAGGCGTCCAACACTGGAAAACAGGCTGTACAAATGTTGCTCGCGCCAGGCGCGCAGACGCAGGGACGGGCCTGAACGCCGTACCTGAATTTTGTTGCGCGCCGGTTTTTTGCGTTTTCTCGTCACCGGACGGCTCCCACCTTCGGTTCGGGACGGTAATCATCGATCAAACGCCCATGATCAAGCACCAGCACGCGCCGACGCAGCTTGCGCACCAGGTGGAGGTCATGGCTGGCCACCAACACGCTGGTGCCTTGCGCCGGCAAGCGCATAAACAGGTCCATGATCTCGGCAGCCAGTTCCGGATCAAGGTTGCCAGTGGGTTCATCGGCCACCAGCACGGCAGGGCGGGCGACCATGGCTCGGGCAATGCCCACCCGCTGCTGTTCACCGGTTGACAGGGCCGATGGCAAGGCTTGCTCGCGCCCACCCAAACCGACTTTTTCCAGCGCTGCTCGCGCCCGCTTGACGATTTCCGTCCGCGAGGTGCCGGCAATCACCAGGGGCAAGGCAACATTGTCGAAGGCGCTGCGGTCCAGCAACAGGCGGTGATCCTGAAACACCACGCCCACTTGCCGTCGATGCGCCGGCAGGCCGCGTCGCCGCACCGTAGCCAGATTGCGTTCGGCAAAAAAGACGGCACCACGACTGGCTCGTTCGCTCAAGTGCACCAAACGCAGCAAGGTACTTTTGCCGGCGCCCGAATGACCGGTGACAAACACCATCTCGCCCTCGTCCACGCTGAAGCTGACATCGCTCAGGGCTTCGTGCCCGTTGGCATAACGCTTGCTGACGTGTTCAAAGCGAAGTTGCGGCATGGACGGCACAGGGCTGATGGGTTCCGACTGTTCGCACGTTAGCATCGCATCCGGTTCTTGACCACGCCACAACCACCACGGACTCAATGCACCAGGGTATTGAGCGAGAAGATCGGCAACAGGATGGCCAGCACGATGAACAACACCAACCCACCCACCAGCAGGATCACCCCCGGCCCCAGTACCGTTGTGGCCACGCCCAGAGCCGTGTCCAACTCGCGTTCCTGCTGATGCGCGGCATCGGCCAGAAGCGTATCCAGACGTCCACTTTTTTCCCCGCTGGCGATCAGGCGCAAGGCCACGGGAGGAAACTGTCCGCTTTCTCCCAGAGCACGGGACAGGCTGCTGCCCTCGCGCACGCGCACGGCAACCTTGGCCAGGGCTTCGCGCAAAGCCGCATTGGCCACGACCTGGGAGGCGATGTTCAGGGCATCGAGCAAAGGCACGGCGCTGGCCGTCAACAAGGCCAGAGTGCGTGAAAACCGGGCCGTGTCGGCTGCCCGGATCAAGCGTCCCAACACCGGCACGCGCAACAGGCCACGTTGCCAAGATGCGCGCAGGCTTGGTGTCCGTGCCACGACCACCGCTGCCATCACGAGCACGGCAGGCGGCAGCAACAACCACAAGCCAAAGCGCTCCACCGTGGCGGAAATGCCGATCAAGACCCGGGTTGCCCAAGGCAGAGCTTGATGCGCCTGCTCGAATACCGTGATGACCTGCGGCACCACCCAGATCATCAAACCGGTCACCACCAGGATCGCCACGCACGACAACAGGGCTGGATAAGCCAGGGCCAGGATCACCTTGGCGCGCAGAGCCTCGCGGCTTTCGGTGTAATCGGCCAGGCGCGCCAGCACCGTATCCAGTCGGCCCGAAGCTTCACCAGCAGCAATCGTGGCACGATACAACACCGGAAACGTCGCCGGGGCCTCGGCCATGGCCGCAGCCAGGCCAGCACCTTCCATCACGCGCGCGCGCAAGGCAACCAGATGCGAGCGCAAGCGGCCTTCACTGCCATCGGCCAAGGCCCCAAGGGCTTCATCAATCGGCAGGCCCGAACCCACCAACGCCGCCATCTGCCGGGTCAACAGCGTCAATTGCGCCGCCGACAACCCGCGTCCACCCATACCACTGCCGGTTTCCGATGCCACCGAAACTTCCAGGGCATGCAGCCCGCGCTCACGCAGACTGGCCCGGGCCGCGCGCGCGGTATCGGCCTGCAGCACACCCTTGCGTCGGTGACCATCGGCATCCAGGGCAAGGTAGGCAAACGCAGGCATGGCTCAGGACCGGGCCGTCACTTGGGGTCGCGATATTGGTGCGACTTGCGCTTCATGGTTGCCAGCATCCAGCGCTCGGGCAAGAATCTGATGCCAAGGTACAGCATCTTGTAACCCAAACCCGGCACCACCCGTACCTTGCCGGCTTCCACTGCATCCACTCCGGCGCGGGCCACCGCGTCGGCCTGCAACCACATCCAGCGCGGCAACTGTGATACCCGATCCCGGGTGCCGGTGACATCGTGAAATTCCGAATAGGTGAAGCCCG
>CAYRJS010000184.1:986-5425 GCA_964424535.1 uncultured Aquimonas sp. | reverse complement strand
GGTCGATGGCCTCGATACGCCCGTCCCACGCGCGCGCGCTGGGCACCTCCACGGGCTCGAGCACACGGGTTTCCACGGAAACGCGGGGCACAGGCGCGGCATCGCCGGATGAGCCGGATGAGCAGGCGCCCAGCGACAGTGCGGCGGTGACCAGCGCAGGAATCAGGATCGGTCGCATTGTCAGTCTCACTTGAGAAACCTCTGGATGGGTCGTCATATCGGCCGGGTCGGGAGCGATTTCGAAACGTTGTTCATCGCACTCGCAAACACGGGTGCCCTGCGCCCCTTTGCCTCACAACAGCTAAAAGGCACTGGATTCCCGCCTCCGCGGGAATGACGAGTTGAAAAGGTTCGGCTTTATTTGAACGCGCAGCCGGGCTTGAAGCCGAGCTTGGCGAATACCTTGGCCGCCGGGCAGAAGCCGGTGAAGCTAGCCTGCAGGAGGTTCAGGCCGACAAAGGCGGTCAGCAGCAACCACCAGTCGGAAACAAAGTGCGCCAGTACGGCGCTCAGCAGCACCATGGTGCCGGCGAAGGTCAACATCACGCGATCGAGATTCATGTCGGTTCTCCTTGAATTCAGCGGGTGCGCTCAATGCCCAGAAGTTTGAGCACGTATTTTTCATAGATCGGCTCGGTGTTGCCCGAGCGCATCTTCATCAGAAAGTATTTTTCAAAGGCGATCTTGGCCACATGCACCCACTTGCCGACCTTGGCCCAGGTCACGTTGCGTGGTGGCATCTGCGGCAGGGCGACGAAGGCGGCGCCGGTATTGCCCATGTCGGCCAGGCAGATCGCGTTCCAGGTAGGAACCACCTCGACCGGTCGGCCCTCCAGATTCGCCTTGATGTTCTCGGCCACGGCGGTGACCATCGATTCGATCATGAAGCCGGTCTTGGGCACGCCGGTGGGCACCGGGGTCGGCTCTGGCGGGACGATCGCCACGCAGACGCCGATTGAATACACGTTGCCGAACTGCGGGTGGCGCTGGAACTTGTCGATCGGGGTGAAGCCACGCGGGTTGCCCAGGCCTTCGCTCTGGCGAATGGCATCCACGCCGGTAAAGGCCGGCAGGATCATCGAGTAGGCGAACGGCAGGGTGTGGGTCTTCTTCGGCTGGCCGGCCTCGTCCATCTCCACCACGTCCATTTCGCCATCGCGCACCTCGGCGACCTTGGCGTTGACGATCCAGCGCACATCGCGCTGGCGGAACTCGCTTTCCATCAAGCTTTTGGAATCGCCCACGCCGCCCAGGCCCATATGGCCGAGGTAGGGTTCGGGAGAAACATAGGTCATCGGCACCCGGTCACGCAGCTTGCGTTTGCGCAGGTCGCGGTCGAGGATCATGGCGAATTCGTAGGCCGGGCCGAAGCAGCTCGCGCCGGCCGCGGCACCGACCACGATCGGGCCGGGGTTCTCGAGGAAGCGCTGATAGGCGTCCCAGGCGGCTTCTGAGTGCGGCGTGGTGCAGATCGACTGGGTGTGGCCGCCCTCCGGCCCCAACCCCGGCACTTCGTCAAAGGCCAGGCGCGGGCCGGTGGCCACCACCAGATAATCGTAATCCAGGCTGCGGCCGTCGCGCAGCTCGACCCGATTTTCCTGCGGGTAGACGCGCGCCGCGCCGGTACCGTTGAAATCGATGTCCTTGCGGCGCAGCGCGGACTGGGCGTCGATGGTGATGTCCTCGGACTTGCGCCAGCCCACCGCCACCCAGGGATTGGACGGAGTGAAAGCGAATAGTTCACCCTCACCGATGACCTGGATGGAATGTTCCTTACCCAACAAGGCGCGCAACTCGTAGGCCGCACTCATGCCACCGATTCCCGCCCCCAACACCACGATCTTGGCCATCTCGCTGCTCCGTTTGGATTCCAGTTGTGTGTTTGAAAGTCTGGACATTGCGCGACTTCCCGAGTAGATTAGTCGAACCTAATATTAGTGTCAACTAATTCAGTAGGAGCTTAAATGAACACGACAGCCAAAGATCTGGTGGCCGACGCCTGCACCCGCATCCGACAGATCGATGCCGCCAGTTTGCATACCCTGGCCGGGGATCATGTGGTGATTGATGTGCGCGAGCCGGGCGAATTCAGCACCGGACATTTGCCCGGCGCGGTCAATCTGCCGCGCGGGGTTCTGGAGTTCGCCATCGAGGCACATCCGGCCCTGGCCTGCCAGGCCAGCCCGACGCTGGCGGATCGATCCCGTCATCTGGTCATCTATTGCCTCAGCGGTGGTCGCGCCGCATTGGCCACTGACAGCCTGCAACGGCTGGGCTTCGAGCATGTGGAGTGTCTGGTCGGGGGCATCACGGCCTGGCGCGAAGCTGGACTTCCCATCGAGGGTGTCTGAGGTGGCTGCAATGTTGCCCGGGGCCGAAGCCATGGATCCCAACGCGATGCAGGATCACGCCGATGATGCTGCGCGCCTGCTCAAGGCCCTGGCCAATGAAAAACGCTTGATGATTCTGTGCCTGCTGGCCAAATCCGAGCGCACGGTCGGCGAGCTCAATGCCCTGGTCGATCTCAGCCAGTCAGCCCTGTCCCAGCATCTGGCGCTGTTGCGCGAAGAAAATCTGGTGGAAACCCGGCGCCAGGCCCAGTCCATCCACTATTCGCTACTGCCCGGACCGGCGTATCAGATCATCCAGACCTTGCATGGCATTTTCTGTTCACCTGGCGGTGCAACCGAAGGTGGTCAGTGATCAGGTCACGCGCTGCCTGAGTGTTGCCAATACCCGA
Source organism: uncultured Aquimonas sp. (assembly GCA_964424535.1). Taxonomy (GTDB): domain Bacteria; phylum Pseudomonadota; class Gammaproteobacteria; order Xanthomonadales; family Xanthomonadaceae; genus Denitratimonas. The sequence goes on along the minus strand of CAYRJS010000184.1, from coordinate 2,685 downwards.
CCTTTCCCCTGCGCTGACACCTTCTCGTCAGCGCTACCGTTCCCATCCGACCCAAGGAGATCCCCGTGTCCGACACCCGCTACCATGACCTCACCGCCAATACCAGTCGCCACCTGGCTCCGATGCGCAGCCAACTGCCAGAAGTGATGCAGGGCTTTGGCGCCCTCTCGCGGGCCGCGCTTGCGCCCGGTGTCATCGATGAAAAAACCAAGGAACTGATCGCCCTGGCAATTGCCGTGGCCACGCGCTGCGACGATTGCATCGGTTTCCACGCCAAGGCTCTGGTGCGCCTGGGTGGAACTCCGGAAGAACTGCGGGAAATGCTGGGCGTCAGCGTCTACATGGGCGGTGGCCCCTCGCTCATGTATGCCTCACACGCTATCCAGGCCTACGAGGAATTTGCCGCTGCAGCCAAGGCCTGATGGTACGACTTGCCGGGCCGCAACCTGGCTAGTCAGTCAAGGTGAATGGCAGCATGGACCATGCTGCCATTCCTCAATTCACATCACTCCGGCTTGCGCACCGTGACGTGGACTTCAGCCAGTTGCTTGTCCGGAATTGGCGAGGGCGCGCCGGTCATCAGGCATTGCGCCGTTGTGGTCTTGGGGAAGGCGATCACGTCCCGGATCGAATCGGTACCGGCCATCAGTGCGGCAATGCGGTCGATGCCAAAGGCGATGCCCCCGTGCGGTGGCGCGCCGTAACGCAGGGCATCGAGCAGGAAGCCGAACTTTTCCCGAGCTTCGTCAGCCTGGATGCCCAGCAATTCAAAAACGGCTGCCTGCATATCACTGCGGTGGATACGGATTGAGCCGCCACCGATCTCATTGCCATTGAGGACCATGTCGTAGCCACGGGATACTGCAGTAGCGGCATTGGCCTTGAGAGCCCCGATATCGTCCACGGCCGGGGCCGTGAAGGGATGGTGCAAGGCCACGTAGCGGCCTTCTTCCTCGTCCCATTCGAACATCGGAAAATCGGTGACCCACAGCGGCTTCCAGCCGTCTTGCACCAGGTTGAAATCCTGCCCAGCCTTGAGCCGCAGTGCGCCCATGAAGGCACTGACGGCGGCAAAGGGCCCGGCGCCGAAAAACACGATATCGCCGGCCGCGGCCTGGACGTGCTGCAACAACGTGGCAAAGGCGTCTTCGGCAAAGAACTTGGCAACCGGCGAATTGATCGTGCCATCTTCGGCCAATTTGGCATAAGCCAGGCCTTTGGCCCCGAACTTGGCGGCGTGGGCGGCATATTCATCGATCTGCTTGCGCGACAGGCTCGCGCCACCGGGAATGCGCAGAGCCGCGACCCGGCCAGCAGGATCATTGGCCGCATCGGTGAAGACCTTGAACTGGCACTCGCGTACCCACTCCGCCACATCCACCAGTTCCAGGTCGATGCGCAGATCGGGTTTGTCCGAACCAAAGCGGCGCATGGCCTCGGCCCAGCTCATGCGCGGGAATGGGTCGGCCAGTTCCACATCCAGCACGTCCTTGAACACCTGCCGGATCAGGGTTTCGCTTACGCCCTGCACCTCGGCTTCATCGACCCAGGCGAACTCCATGTCGAGCTGGGTGAATTCAAGCTGGCGATCGGCACGCAGGGCTTCATCGCGGAAGCAGCGGGCGATCTGGTAGTAGCGATCAAAGCCGGCCACCATCAGGATCTGCTTGAACAGTTGCGGCGACTGCGGCAGGGCGTA
>CAYRJS010000184.1:0-976 GCA_964424535.1 uncultured Aquimonas sp. | reverse complement strand
GAGAAAATCGCGCGCACCTTCGGGCGTGGCCTTGGTCAGGATCGGGGTTTCGATATCCTGGAAACCACGGGCATCCAGCCAATGCCGGATCGCCTGCACCAGGCGGGTACGGGTACGCAGCATGCGCTGCATTTCCGGCCGGCGCAGATCCAGATAGCGGTAGGTCAGGCGGGTTTCTTCGCCCGGGGTTTCATGCAGGTAGAACGGCAGGGTTTCGGCCTTGTTGAGGATCTCGATCTTCTCGGCCACCACCTCGACCTTGCCGGAGCGGATCTTGTCGTTGACCGCATGCCGGGCCCGCACCGTACCGGTGATGCGCAGGCAATCCTCATAGCCCACCTGGGCGGCCACGGCGAACACGTCGCCCTGGTCCGGCTCGGCCACGACCTGCACGATGCCCTCGTGATCGCGCAAATCAATGAAACAGACCCCGCCCAGGTTGCGGGCCACATCGGCCCAACCACACAAGGTCACGGATTGCCCGGTCAGGTTTTCATCGACCAGGCCACAAAAATGGGTACGCATGTACAACTCCGGAATGATGGCCCACCCGATCAAGCACCGGGCAATTCGGGCACGCAAGAGGCAGAATGCTATCGACGGACCCGCAGACAGGCAATCCGTGGATGCATCATTTTCCCGCAGCAGGACCTGATCAGACATGAATATCCGCGACCTGCGTTATCTGGTGGCCCTGGCCGAGCACCGCCATTTCGGGCGCGCCGCCGCAGCCAGCTTCGTCAGTCAGCCCACCCTGTCCGCCCAGATCAAGAAGCTGGAGGAAGAACTGGGCGTGACCCTGGTCGAACGCGCACCGCGACGGATAATGCTGACCCCGATCGGGCATGAAATCACCGACCGGGCCCGCCATATCCTGGGCGAAATCGACCAGTTGCACCAGATCGCCCGACGCTCGCTCGACCCGGAAGCCGGCAGCATGCGCCTGGGCATCTTCCCGACCCTGGGCCCTTACCTG
>CAYRJS010000183.1:0-5429 GCA_964424535.1 uncultured Aquimonas sp. | reverse complement strand
TTCTATGGTGCTGTTGATGTCGAAGTCACGGGCCAGGAGTTTCTTGAGTCCGGCCAAGTCCTGCGTGGCTGCCAGGGCGAGGCCATCCAGTCGGTTGACGGCGTTGCCGCGCTCTTCCTGGGTGAGTTCTTCCCATTCGGGAATACGCTGCAAGTCCTCAACCCCTTCTTTCAGGCGCAGCTTTTGCTGATCAGACAGGGTGATGACCGCATCGCGCACGCGGCCCTTCAGGTGGGTGAGCTGCGAGTTGAAGTCGGCAGTGTGCTTGTAGAAGTCCTCCTTGCCCAAGCGCTCCGACAGGGTTCCCAGGTCTTCGGCAAGTTCGCGGCGCAGCTCCCCTGGCACGCCGGTGTCCGGCAAGGCTTCGATGTCACGGCGATGGGCCTGCAAGTCCCGCAAAGTGGCGTCGAGCCCATTGTCGAGGGCTCGCTTCACTTCGAGGGCCCACTTGAGGTTGTCGTAAATGGCGGAGGTTTCGGCACCCAGGCGCTGAGGCGCATCGGAGGCATCGGTGAACAGGACGTCAGCAATGTCCTGATTCAAGGTGCGGATGCGATCGCTGCCCGCCAGGCCGAGGCCACTGAGCTTTTCGGCCAAGGAGCCATAGTCGTGCTGGAAGCGCGGAAAATGCTTCGCCGCCGCCTTGCTGATCTCTTGTTCCAGCGGGATGACCATGTCACCGACCAGCTCGGTGAGTCGCTCAGCGGCACGTCCGAGCGTTTCGATGGACGGGCGCTCGTCACGCAGCGCGACACCGATCTGCTTGAAGGAGTTGTTGGTCTTCAGCGCATCGATGGCCTGTTGCCCAGCGGCCGTGACTTCGCGTCCCGAGACCTTGAGCTTGATCTCTCCAGCCATAAGCATGGCCGCGACGATGTAGCGCGTCGTGTCTGGCGACCAGCCAAACGGATCGCTGTTGAAATCGTCGAGTAGGCGCTTGCCATCGACGGTACCGCGCTTGTCGATGTAGTCGCGGATGCTGATCATCGCCTTGTGGTCGGTCTTGAACGACGCGCGGCCCGCCACGGTTTGCACGAGGCCAAGCGGGTCAAGGCTGCTGCTGATAGCAGCGGGGTTAGCGACTTTCAGGAATTTCTCAGCGGTGTCGGTGCCGGCGCGTACCGGTGCTTCGACATAGCGGTCGAAAACCTGGTCGGCCACATCGGAGAGCAGCTTCTTGGCCGCTTCCAGCAAGTCGGCATCCAGCGCCGATACCGCAGTGGCCTGGCCACGGAAGACAAACGAGCCGGCCTGCAGGGTTTGCTTGATCTTGCTCTGGAGCTGGGTCGCCAGCTTGGCAGCACGGTCGAGCTGGCCGGTGCAGTAGTCCTTGACCTCTTGGTCGGGCTCGTTACGGTGCAGCTCGGCAATGCGCTGGCAGCGATAGATTTCGTTCGCCAGATCGTCGAGTTCGGAATTGGCGCGAGCCAAGAGTCCGATGACGTTTCGACCCGCCCGGCTGCGGGAGTCATCCAGCATCCGGTTCTTGGCGGTGTCGTAATCGCTGGCGGGCACCAACTCGACAACGGTCTGAATGGTGCTCTGATCACCGGCCAGGCTGGTGATAGCGCTGCCGGCCTGGACCTTCAGGCCCGTTGCGACGGCCATCGTCCCGTGGAGGCTGACGCGGGGCAGCGGATCGAAGGACTCGCGCAACGCATCGTTGAAGATACGCTTCACGTCCACGGTGCGCAGTGCAATGGCACCGCGCTCTTGTTCGATGTCACGTAGCTTCTCGCTGAGGAACACCAGGTTGCCATCCTTTTCGCCGAGCGGCACATGCACGTCGTTCAGCATCTCTTCGACGGCTTTCTTTACCGTGTCGAGCTGCGAAGGTGCCGTGACGGAGGGATGCATCAGGCTGGCGACGTTCTGCACCGAGACTGGCAAGTTGCCGAGGATCTGCAACACGGCGACGGACTTGGCGATGTCCTGATGTAGCTGTGAATCCGGGAAACGAATCTGTACCTTGCCGACTGCCTGGTGGATGGACGTGAAGGCACGGCGGATGTCCTTTTCCAGTTCGTCGTACAGCGTTACCGTGGTGGCCAGCCAGCCCACCGGCTGATCGGCCATTGCCTTGGAGCCGCCTTCACCTTTCAGAACATCCTGGATCACCTTGATCGCAGAGCGTAGTCCGATGCCGCCGGTGGACTTTGCGAGCGCGCCGAGTAGGTGCAGCAGGATGTCAAAGTGCGCCGGCAGGAACGGGTAGAGATTGGTGAAACTCTCTTTACTGAAGTCCGCGTCGTAGTACTTAGCGTCTTGCAGCTTGGTGTTGTGTCGCAGTGCCTGGCCGTGGGCGTCGAACAGCTTGCCGAGTTCGGTTTCACCCGCTGGTGATTTGCCGAGCAGACGGCGATAGCAGATCTCTTTGATGTCGCTCGATTCGAGGTCGATCTGGATCGGGAAGCGGTCCTTGAGCTTGTAGAGCTTGTCGGAGTTCAGTGCAGCGCGTGGGTCGTCCTCAGTGAGGGTCTGCTGCGCAGTGGAGATGATCCAGGCCTTGCCATCGCCGAGCCGCTTGAGGTTCTTGGCCAGGCCATCGAGGTTAAGGATAAGGTTGTCGCGCGAGGCCACGTACTGCCCCACTTCGTCGACGATGAAGATGATGTTCTGCTTGCCGCTCTTTTCGCGGACGATGTCGATCATCTCCTGCACGCGCTGGTCTTCGAACTGGAAGAAGCCCTCGGTGCTGGACGAGAATGACTTGGCCTCCGGGAAGAGGGCCGGGTACATCTCATGGGCGATCTTCGGGATCAAGCCATCGATGGCCAGTGGGTTGTTCTGCACGCGAGCCCAGGTGGCACCTGGCAGCGCCTGGGCGATGCGCTCATGGAGTTCGGGCGTGCGGCCGTCCTTCTCGACCATGCGCTCAAAAGCGGCAACCTTCAGGTTGCGCGAGTAGCCGGCCCACTGCAGCACCTTGAAGTAAAGGACGGTGGAGACGTCTTCCATCGTGGCGCCGGCGAGCATTTCACTCGCCAGGTCCAGCATGACCACGGCGGCCGGGAAGCGCTTCGCCACAGTGCTGAGGAGGGCCTTGGTTTGTGGCTTATGCAGGCGGTCCTGCAGGTAATTGATGAACGGCGTGCCGTCGATGGTGCGCTGATCGTCAAACGCCAGGCCGAGGTACTTGGTGAACGAGCTCTTACCGGAGCCGTAGAAGCCTGAAACCCAGACGCCCACCTCGTTTTCACCACCGGACTCCATCGCGAGCTGCATGCGATCGAGGAGCTTGCGAAATTGCTCCTCGATGCTCTCGGTGACCACGTATTCGGAGATTTCAGCCTTCAGACGGCCTTCTTGCGAGGCGCCATAGGTGATGACCTTCTCGATAGTCCGGTAGATGTCCTTGCTTGGATCGAAGAGTGAGCGGATCGTCATAGATTTGTCCCAGGATGCTTTTGTCTGTTCAGCCGCCAACGTGTACGGAGCGGTAATTACCATCTTCCGGGTAGAAGCCGAGAAATTTCAGGCGCGTTTTACCGGTTCGCACACCGGGATACAGAAAGATTGTTGGCACGTGAAACTTGCCCTGGAGCTGGCTTTCGATGGCGCCGATGCGCATGAACGGATGCAGCGCTTCCAGGTCGGTGACCAGCAGCAGTGCGTTGTGCTGGCCTTCCAGCGGCTGCAAGACATCCTCAAGCCGCTTGAGCAAGCCGTTCTCAGTCGTCAGAATGTCGGCCAGTGCCTTGTTGGTGCGCGGCCAGTCCAGTGGCGCTGACTTGTCTTCCATCACGCACAGCGACCAGAATGGATCGTCTTTGAGCAAGGCCCAGATGTGCTCAACGATGGAAAAGGTATGCACATCCCAGCCTTCCTGATGCAGCTTGGCCACCCAGGCAGACGTTTGGCGTTTAACTTCCAGAATTTGCTCGGGCGAGAAGACCAGGTAGTAGATCGGCTCGAAGCTCGCATGGCCGAGTTCTCGCCCGTGCCGGATGCGCTCGCGCAACTCGTCAAAATCAGCTTTGAGTGAGGACATCGCAGAGCGTCTCCATGTCTTGTAGTTTCCAACTGATGCGGATCACGTCGCCAGCAGCCTGAACGATGAGCAAGCCCTTCAGCGATAGCCGTTTGATTTCTTCCAGCACGTCTTCGCGTGCCAGACCGAATAGCTGCCAGTCTTCGTGAGTCAGCAGCGCGTTGTCGCCGACGCTGGAAAAGTGCAACTCAAAGGCCAAGTAAGCGGCCACGGCTGGTGAAATACGGAACGGCAGGATGCGACGACTCGAACGCAAACCGCGCTCAAGCATTCCGTAGTCCGCGCAGCATCCGGTCAGATAGGCGGAGACGCGCCGTACAGTGGTTTCCGACCAGCGTTTGACGGTCTTGCCGTCATCGATGCCGCGCTCGACAAAGGTTCGTGCATCTTCGTTGGTGATTTGGGTGTATCCGCCGGCATACCGAGCCCAGTAAACGTGGCGCACGAAGTCGCCGAGGATCGGGTTGGCCCGACTCGTGAATACGAGCATGAGCTGTGTCAGGTCAGCCGTGGATAGCGTTGCCGACAACTGCTTTAGATGTGCCGCCGGTGCGCCGCCTGACACCAGGTAGCGAGGAGCGAAGCACTCAACAACGATGTTGCGCAATCGACGTGCGGTCACGGTGGGGAATCGGCCCGATTCCAGTGCGGCCTGATGCAACTGGTTTGCCGACATTCCTGACGACCACAGGTCAAGCAGCGTCTTGGTCTCGTTGACGAGCCCAAGGCCTGCTTGCAACTGAGTCGTGTAGGGCGTCTTGTCGGCCACGATCACCCCACCAAATACGGATAGGTTTTGGCGTCTTGGGTGAACGCTGATAGATAGGCCGCCGCGATTGCCTCCAGGGTGTCGCTGGAATCGAGATCCTTGATGCCCCCGATCGTCATTGGCCCCACGCTGGTCGCGCCGACCGTGGCAGCCAATTGTTTCAACGCATCCAGCGCAGCCTCTTTGCTCTGTGGCGCCTGGCTGGCGAGTTCTTCTCCTACGCTGCTTTGCACGGTCGCGTGTAGGTCTTGCTCGACCTCTTCGGGCAACCGAAACAGGTGGTAGCTGCCCACGCTCAAATGATCGTCGTGCAATCGTCGGGCTGCTTCCAGCACGCCGTGATACTGAGCGAGACGACTCGTCTTGGAAAAAACAGGCTCAAGGAAAAGCTTGCTTGATGCCTCATAGAATGCCGTCGGCCACCAGGCGCACTGAGCACGCTCGCCAAGGAAGCCGACAAGCATCCTCATCTGTAGCAATGTCGTTAGGTAGGATTCTTTCATCTCATTTCTCATCATTCGTTTGCTCTGCTGAGGCTGCGCCGTAGAGGCAGAGTATTTCTTGATCAGTCAAAAGCGACTCCCGCTTCAGCACCTTCTGCGGATGCATACCCCGGCGCAAGCACTGCATTGCGCACGCCATAAATGGCGAGATGGTCTTTCAACCAGA
>CAYRJS010000182.1:2095-5435 GCA_964424535.1 uncultured Aquimonas sp. | reverse complement strand
CGTCTGGTTTTTGTCTGCTCGCCCGGCAATCCCACCGGCCATGCCGTGTCACTGGATGCCCTGGCGGACCTGTGCAGGCAGTTGCAGGGCCGGGCCATCGTCGTGGTGGACGAAGCCTATATCGAGTTTTCCGGTCAACCCTCAGCCATCAACCTGCGTGCTGCGCACCCGAACCTGGCGGTATTGCGCACCTTGTCCAAGGCCCACGCTCTGGCCGGAGCGCGCATCGGCAGTTTGATTGCCGCGCCCGAACTGATCGCGATTTTGCGCAATTGCCAGGCTCCGTATCCCTTGCCCGCGCCCAGCGTGGCTCTGGCCCTGGCGGCATTGCAGCCCGAGGCCGTGGCCCGCACCACAGCCCAAGTACAGGAACTGGTACGCGAACGTGAGCGCCTGGCGCAGGCATTGGCCGGTTTGCCCGGCGTGCGCCGGGTGTATCCATCGGCAGGCAATTTTTTGTTGGTGCGCTTTGATCAAGCGGAAGCGGCCTATCAAAAACTTCTGGCGGCTGGTGTGGTGGTACGCGACCAACGCGCCGCCGCGCAACTGGCCGATGCCCTGCGTATCAGCATCGGCAGCCCTGGGGAAAACGCGGCCGTGCTGGCCGCCCTGGAGAATCGGACATGACCCGGATCGTGTTTGTCGACCGCGATGGCACCTTGATCGAGGAACCCGCCGATTTCCAGATCGATGCCTATGCAAAGCTGCGCCTGGTGCGTGAGGTGATTCCGGCCATGCTGCAGTTGCGCGATGCCGGTTTCGAATTCGTGCTGATTTCCAATCAGGACGGGTTGGGCACCGAGGCCTATCCGCAAGCCGATTTCGACGGCCCACACGCTTTGATGCAGCAGATCTTCGCCTCCCAGGGCATCCATTTTCGCGAGGAACTGATCGATACCAGCTTCCCGCACGAGAACAAGCCCACGCGCAAGCCCGGTCTGGGTCTGGTGCAGCACTACCTGCGTGATCGCGGCATCGATCTGGACGGCTCGGCCATGGTCGGGGATCGTCCCAGCGATATGGAATTTGCCGCCAATCTGGGCATCCGTGGATTCCAGTTGAAAACCGACCAGTTCGGCGGTGAATGGGACTGGCCCGGCATCGCCCACGCCCTCGCCGATGCGCCGCGCACGGCCACGGTCGAACGCAATACCCGGGAAACCCGGATCCAGGTCAGCGTCGATCTGGATCGTTCCGCAGAACCGGCCATCAGCACCGGCATCGGCTTTTTCGACCATATGCTGGAGCAGATCGGCAAGCACGGCGGCTTTGCCCTGAACCTGACCTGCGCCGGCGATTTGCAGATCGATGAACACCACACCGTGGAAGACTGCGGCCTCGCCCTGGGCCAGGCCCTGCGCCAGGCCTTGGACGACAAACGCGGTATTGGTCGCTATGGCCGTGCCATCACCGGCATCGACGCGGACGGGCAGACGAGTGCACCGGCCCTGGCCGCCTCCATGCCCATCGACCTCACCTTGCCCATGGACGAAACCCTGGCCCGGGCCGTGCTGGATTGTTCCGGGCGGGCGTATTTCGTCTTTGATGGCGAGTTCCCGCGTGCATCCGTCGGCGGCATGGCCACCGAAATGGTGCCGCATTTCTTCCGTTCGCTCTGCGATGCCGCCGGCTTCAACCTGCACTTGGCCGTGCGTGGGCAAAACACCCACCACATGGTCGAAGCCTGCTTCAAGGCCGTGGCCCGGGCCTTGCGCCAGGCCATCACCCGCCAGGGTCGTGAACTGCCCAGCACCAAGGGTCTTTTATAAGGAAACACCATGGGTTTCATTGCCATACCCGCCATCGACATCCGCGAAGGTCGCGTGGTTCGCCTGCAGCAGGGCGACTACGCGCGCCAGACCGACTACGCCCCCAAGCCCCTGCAACTGGCGCAAGACTACGCCCAGGAAGGCGCCGGCTGGCTGCATCTGGTCGATCTGGATGGGGCTCGTCTGGGCGGCTACACCCTGGCCGTATTGCTGGCCATGATCACCCGCACCACCGAATTGCAGGTCCAGACCGGTGGCGGCATCCGCAGCCTCGATGATGTGCGCGCCGTACTCGATGTGGGCGCTGCGCGCGTGGTCATCGGCAGCCTGGCCGTACGCGAACCCGAGCAGGTGGCCGACTGGTTGCGTCGGGTTGGCCCGGACCGGCTCACCATCGCCCTGGATGCGCGCAAGGTCGAGGGCCAATGGCGCCTGCCCCTGCATGGCTGGACCGAAGAGTCTGGCCGCAGTCTGGACGAACTGGCGCAGTTTTACGCCCAGGCCGGATTAAAGCATCTGCTGTGCACCGATATTGATCGTGACGGCATGTTGGCCGGCCCGAATCTGGATCTGTATCGACACCTGACCGCCCTGGTGCCCGGGATCTCGGTGCAGGCTTCAGGCGGAATCCGCAATCTGGCCGATATCCAGGCCGCCCGTGATGCCGGTTGCGGCGGCGCCGTTCTGGGCAAGGCCCTGCTGGAACATCAATTCACCCTCAAGGACGCACTCTCATGTTGAAACCTCGAATCATTGCCTGTCTGGATGTCCGTGATGGCCGCGTCGTCAAGGGCGTGCATTTTCGTGATCACGTCGACATGGGCGCCATCGAGACCCTGGCCGCGGATTACCGCGATCAGGGCGCGGACGAACTGGTGCTCTACGACATCACCGCCAGCCCGGAAGGCCGCAGCGTCGATCTGGGCTGGGTCAGGCGGGTGGCGGATATCGCCGGCATCCCGTTTTGTGTTGCCGGTGGCATTGATTCGCTTGCAACCGCAAAGGCCGTGCTGGATGCCGGGGCCGACAGTATTTCCATCAATACCCCGGCTCTGGAACGGCCCGAACTGATCACCGAACTGGCGACCGCCCTGGGCTCGTCCCGGGTCGTGGTCGGCATCGACAGCCTGCGCGAGGCCGATGGCCAGTGGCGGGTACGCAGCCATGCCGGCGACCCCGAGCGGATGCAGGAATTGCCACGGCGCACGCTGGACTGGATCGCCGAAGCCCAGGCCCGCGGTGCCGGTGCCATCGTGCTCAACTGCATGGGCACCGATGGCGTGCGCGCTGGTTACGACCTGGAACAACTGCGCGCCGCCCGCGCCGTGTGCTCGATTCCCCTGATCGCCTCTGGCGGTGCCGGCACGATTGCCCACTTCCTCGATGTGTTCAGCCTGGCTGGCGTCGACGGGGCCTTGTCCGCCAGCGCCTTCCACACCGGTGCCGTGCGCATTCCCGAACTCAAACGTGCCCTGGCCGAAGCCGGTTGGGAGATCAATGATGCCGCCTGAACCCGTCATCGAATTTGATGCCGCGACCCTGGCCTGGGACAAACAGGGCGGGCTGATCCC
>CAYRJS010000182.1:0-1995 GCA_964424535.1 uncultured Aquimonas sp. | reverse complement strand
TCATCGAATTTGATGCCGCGACCCTGGCCTGGGACAAACAGGGCGGGCTGATCCCAGCCATCGTGCAGGACGCCGTCAGCCGTCGCGTATTGATGCTGGGCTACATGAATCGCCAGGCCCTGGACCACACTCTGGCGAGCGGGCGGGTCACCTTCTACAGCCGCAGCCAGCGGCGTCTGTGGACCAAAGGCGAAAGCTCCGGCAACACCCTGCACCTGGTCGGGATCGAGGCCGATTGCGATGCCGATACCTTGCTTATCCAGGCCCATCCTGCCGGTCCGACCTGCCATCTGGGCCGTAGCAGTTGTTTCGCCCAGGCCCCGGCGGATTTTCTCGCCGAACTGGATGCCTTCATCGATCACCGTCAGCACGAACGTCCTGCCGGCAGCTACACCACCCGGTTATTCGAATCCGGCCTCCCGCGCATGGCCCAGAAGGTCGGCGAAGAAGGCGTGGAAACCGCTCTCGCCGCCGTTGTCGGCAAAGACGGCGAACTGAGCAACGAAGCCGCCGACCTCATCTATCACCTGCTCGTCCTGCTGCACGCCTCCAAACTGAGCCTGGCCGACGTGATCGCAGTACTGCAACAGCGCCACCACACAATGCAGGTGGGTGAAGCCAGCGAATAGAACGAGTGAAAAACGAAGGCCACGACACATCTGGTCACCGCCCGTTTTCGCCTCAACGCCATAATTCCCGCTCCAGCATCTTCGTTTCCCATCATTTTTCGTGGGGATCCTCTGCCTCCAGACGCTAAGCTATGCCCACACCGGCACGGGCCGGATGACAAGGGCTTCACGCAATGCCGGAACTGCACTTCAAGGGTAAGGAATTCGTCTACAACCACCATCTGACGGTGCCGTTCCGGCCGCTGGTGCCGGACGCGAAGAAGTCGTGTGGCGACGATCCGGAGAACCTGATCATCCAGGGTGACAACCTGCACGCGCTCAAGAGCCTGCTGCCGCGCTATGCCGGCAAGGTGGACCTGGTGTTCATCGACCCGCCCTACAACACCGGCAACGAGGGCTGGGCCTACAACGACAACGTCGCCAGTCCGCTGATCAAGGAATGGCTGGACGGCAACCCGGTCAACGCCGAGGACATGCTGCGCCACGACAAGTGGCTGTGTCTGATGTGGCCGCGCCTGAAGCTGCTGCATGAACTGCTCGGTGATGACGGAACCATCGTCATCACGATTGATAACAACGAAGACCATCGCTTGCGTGTGCTGCTTGATGAAATCTTCGGTGAGGAGCGCTTCGTAGCGAACGTGGTCTGGCAGTCCAAGGACACTCCAGGAAATAACAGTTCTGGGATGGCAGAGACTCACAATCATGTTTTGATTTATTCCAAGTCGGGGGCGTTTCAGGGTGCGCTCTTGGCGCGGAGCGAAGAGCAGCTGGACACTTACACCAACCCCGACAATGACAAGCGCGGGTCTTGGCTCGCCGCGCCTCTGACTCGGGCAGAGCATCGCGATCGCGACTATTACGAGCTGACCAACAAGGTGGGGAAGAAGGTCTTTCCACCCAAAGGAAGTAGTTGGCGCCGACCGCCAGCCAAGATGAAATGGCTGGCAGAGGATGACCGCATCTGGTGGGGTGTCAAAGGTGATGCCGAGTTTCCAATGGAGAAGAAATTTCTCAAAGAAGCCAAGCCTGGTGTTGTGAATCAGACATGGTGGCCATACGAGTTTGCCGGTAGCACGAGGAATGCAGGAGCGGAGTTAAAGGCCATCTTTGATGGTGGCAAGCCGTTTGCGACACCCAAGCCAGTTCGATTAATACAACGTATCTTGGAACTTGCGACGGAGCCTGACGCCATCGTCCTCGATTCCTTCGCCGGCTCCGGTACCACCGCGCACGCCGTGCTGGCGCAGAACGCCAAGGACGGCGGCAATCGCAAGTTCATCCTGGTGGAGTGCGAAGACTATGCCGACAGTCTCACCGCCGAGCGCGTGCGGCGGGTGATCGAGGGCTATGCCTTCACCGGCAC